>JAGWRJ010000908.1 GCA_028869725.1 Alphaproteobacteria bacterium
CGAACCTGCCTTCCGCCAAGCCTGCATCCTCGTTGCGGTGGTCAATATTGTCGCGGCTGTCAATATCAAAAGCCCAAGGTATGGCGCGGCACTAAGACGACTACCTGGGCCGGGAGGCTGGGCGTCGTACCTGGCGCATGGCTTAAAGATTGTTGCCGGCAGCGGAGTTGATTGCCCCAATCTGTTCCTGGTGCGGCAGATCCCCGGAACGTGACGGCCTGTGCGGGAAGCGCAGCGTGAACACGATCACGGTTCCAAGCGCGGCAAGACCAAGGGCAAAGTCTCCCGAAATGGAAATATTGGGGGCGCTCAGTGTAACGGCGTCAGCGATACCCATCATCAATGTTGCCAGGGCCCAGGCAGCGGTGATGAGCAGGTGCGTGCGCCACAGTCTGGCGTAACGGTCGCGCGCGTCTGCACGATGGTAGGCAAGGCTCAGTGGGCGGCTGCGCGCAATCGACAACAGTGCGAGGGCAAAGAGTGCGGCCTCAACTGCCAGTCGGGCCAGCAGCAGTCGCAGATTGGGATCAACGAAACCGCCAACAAGCGCCAGCCCTCCGAAGATGAGAAGATTGGCACCATCAAGTGCGCGCAGACGCGGCGTCTCCACAAAATCGCGGATTGTGATCACAAAGGCGGCTGCGAAGGCGAGCCAGATTCCAAGGCTGAGCGACAGCAGTGTGACCAGAGAGAAGATGATAAAGGGCGTGAACCCGAACAGTGTGGCCAGAGCGATCCTGCGTTCGGTCATGCCTTTGTCCATGGGCGATACTTGGAACCGTGAAGCCTGGGCGCATCACGCGCCCAGGCCTCGTGGTGGTTAGTGCTGAGCCGGTTGGCTGGCTGGCGCTGGGGTCGCAGCCGGAGCCGCGCTTTGAGTCTTGGACTGAACCCACAATTGCCACAGCTCCGCGGCGCGGGCTCGTGCGGGCGATCCGTCGACTTGGGCCAGCTCCTGCTTGGCTTGGTCGTATTGACCCTGAACAGCCTGAGCGATCCCGATGATGAAATGTGCTTCGCCGGCGTCCTTGACCCCTTTGGCGAGTGCGGCCTGGCCAGCCGTCACTGCATCGGCGTAGCGGTTATAGCCCCAGTAGTCTTCGGCAAGGACGAGTTCTTGCTTGCCGTCGCGGGCTTTTTCCGCTGCGCGGGCAATTTGCGGCAATGACCGCTCGTCCATGGCCTTGTCGTGTTTGGCCTTGGCAAGCAGCGTGGCGACCTTACCGGAATCGGTGATTTTGCCAGCGGTCAGGCCCTGCTGCAGATAGAGGGCAGCCTCGGCGGGATAGCCGCGCTTGTCAGCGATGCTGGCCGAAATGGTGTAATCGTCGGGCGCAGTTACAGCATGGGTGACGTAGCGCAGCCGATAAAGATAGAGAGCATCGAGTTCGGTAATGCCATTCGTGCCGAGCGCATTGTCGATGAGTTGCCCCCAATCATCCGGCGTACCGTAGTGCAGCGTCAGCTTTTCCAGCATCTTGATGGCACCCGCCTGATCGTTGCTATTGGCGTCGGCGCTCATGATGATCTGCAGGGCAGCCTGTGTGGGCGGCTTTCCGGCGGCCTCATCCAGCTTCATCGCCTGCTCGGCCGCGTCCTTGGCCTTGGCCAGATCCTTTTGGTTGTAGTAGGCGACGGCAAGATTGGTGAGGGCAGTGGAGTCCAGCGGCGTCATCTTCTGCAACCGCTCAGCGGCGCTGATCACCTGCGGCCAGTGCTGCGCATTGGTGCTGAGCAGTAAGGCATTGCGCAGGCTTTCCTGCTGCTGCTGGGGATCGAGTGTGCCAAACGCCGGCGAGGCAACAACTGCCTCGTAGGCCTCAGTGGCGGTCGCATAATCCTTTTGCTGGACTGCGACAAACGCCTTGATCTGATCGATCTTGAGCTGGTCGAAGGCCGACTTCTTGGACACGCTTTCGGCCTTCTGAAGAGCCGTCTGGGCCGCTGCCCAGTCCTTCTTCTGGGCGGCCTTGATCGCGTCATTGAGCGGCTCGCCGACCTCGCGGCTGACATGCGGCTGTTCGGCGGCATAGGCATAGGGAACCGTCGACAGGGCGGTTGCCGATCCGCAGAGCAGCGCGGCGACGAGTGCGGTGCGGACGAGATGGTGCTTCATGGGAAATCCTCTTCTTGACGCGCCGGCCTTGCCGGCTTCGGGTGCGAAACTATCCGGCCCGGTGAATGTGGCCAATGGGTGGCAGATGTACCATGCCCAGCGGCCGCTGACGGGCCCTCCGTTGCGCGGCCTGGCGAAACCGCCTATCAGGCTCGGAGCAGAAATTCCAGTTGCTGGCATGACAGATCCTTCTAGTGCACTGCCCGAGGGCGCCGAACTGGCGTCTACGGGCGGGTTTAACGCCTATATTGGCCCGCTTTACCGCCTTCCAGACGAGGAGGAGGGTGCGGTGAAGCGATTTTGCTTCATTGCTGCAGCGCACCACATGAATGCCAGTGGCACGGTGCATGGCGGCATGCTGATGAGTTTCATTGACGTATCAATGAGCCGGACTACCCGTCTTGTGACCGGGGCCAAGCGCACGGCCACCGTCTCTCTGACGACCGATTTTGTTGGGCCAGGGCGCCTCGGGGACGTCATCCAGTCACGGGTGCGCATCAGCCGCAGAACGCGCAGTATGCTGTTCCTGTCCGCCGAAATCTTTACGGCAGACCGCGTACTGGGTGTGGCCAATGGCCTGTGGAAGGTATCGGAGGCCTCATGAACCCGCCTCTGCCGCCCGGCTACCGGCAGACGGAACTCGTCGATCCGTTCGAAATCTACATAGGGCCCGTCTACGAGATCGGGGAAGGTTTGGCCCGGCGCTACGCCCTCCCGGTTGATGCGCGCCATGTCAACATGGGTGGGCGCATCCACGGTGGGGCTCTTATGACCTTTGCAGACCTCTCGCTCGGCCAGGCTGTATGGGACGCGACCGGCCGGGCGGCGGTTGCGACCATGAACATGCAGACCCAGTTCCTGAAGGCGGTCGAGGTCGGGGAAGTGGTTGAGGTTGCGCCGCAGATCACCCGACGTACACGGGCGCTTGTCTTTGCGCGGGGTGACTTTACCGTGAATGGAGAACTGGTGTTTACCGCACAGAGCGTGTGGAAGCTGCTTGGCCAGAATTAGGGCGCGGGCGAGGCGCTAACGGCTCCTTTACCATAAGGGCACAGACTCCTCGGGACACGGGGAGAATGGCCGAATATGGCGGCGGAACTGGTCCTGGGGGCGGTACAGCTGGGGCTGCCCTATGGTGCTGCAAATCGTACCGGGCAGCCGTCACGCGCGGCCGCACTGAGGCTGGTCAGCCGTGCGGTTGATCACGGCATCTCGACCTTTGACACAGCGCGGGCCTATGGCGAGAGCGAAGAACGCCTCGGCGAGGCACTGTCCACGCGCCGCGTGCGCATGGTGACGAAGCTCTCACCGCTTGCCGACCTGCCGGACGATGCGCCCCGCGAGCTGGTCCGGAACGCAGTTGATGCGAGTCTCGAGCAGTCCTTCTGCGCCCTGCGGAAGGAGCAGCTCGACTGTCTGATGCTCCATCGTGCAGCCCATCGTACGTCGCATCGTGGAGCGATTTGGGAGCGTCTGATCGAACGGCTTGAGGATGGTTCGATCCTGGCGCTGGGAGTTTCGGTGCAGACGCCGGAGGAAGCGCTTGAGGCGCTAGCCTGCCCGGATGTGCAGCATCTGCAGATGCCCTTCAATCTCCTCGACTGGCGCTGGCGTGCGCATGGGGTGATCAAGGCAATTCGCGCACGACCTCATGTCACGATCCACGTGCGCAGCGTATTTCTTCAGGGGGTACTGGCGGCACGAGATCCGTCGGTCTGGCCGTCGCTCAGCGGCGTATCAGCCAGCGCGCTCATCGCTCACATCGACAGGCTGGTGGCCGAGTTTGGGCGCCACAGCCCGGCTGATCTGTGTCTTGCCTATGTGCGTGGACAGGACTGGGTCGACGGCGTGGTGGTAGGCATGGAGACAGAAGATCAACTGGAGAGCAATGTATCCTTATTCGTCCGGCCGCCTTTATCGGTACAGGACTGCGCCCGCATCGAGGACTGCAGTCCTCAGGTGCCCGAAACCCTGCTTAACCCCGCCATGTGGCCGGCGCGCGCATGACCGGCTGTAGCCCGTTTAGGCTGGAAGGACGGGTGGCCTTCGTGTCGGGCGCAGCCCGCCATCTTGGCCGTGCGATGGCAACGGCACTGGCCGAGGCCGGAGCCCATGTCATTCTCAACGGGCGGGGACTTGGTGCACTTCAGACCCTTGATGCGGAACTCCATGGGGCCGGCTTCAGCAGCGAATGCGCTGCCTTTGATATGGGGGATGTGGACGAGGTACGGGCCTATTTTGCCGGACGTGAGCGCCTCGACATCCTGGTCAATGCGGCAGTAACGATGGCGGCGTCGTCCTTCGATTCCCTCACGGCCGAGGCCTTTGACGTAACCTACCGCACTGCGGTGACCGGTGCGTTTGAAGCGGTACGTGCGGCCCGGCCGGCGCTGCGTGCGGCGGTCGTCGCGCACGGTGACGCGGCCGTGATCAACGTCGCCTCGATGTATGGGGTAGTGGCACCACGGCCAGCTCTCTATAGCGACCCGGCCAATACCAGCCCTGCGCATTACGGGCCGGCCAAGGCGGCGCTCCTGCAGCTGACACGCCATCTGGCCGCGCAGCTCGGACCCGAAAAAATCCGTGTCAATGCCCTGGTGCCCGGTCCGTTCCCACGCGCCGAAGTGCAGGCCCAGGATCCGGGCTTTGCTGCCCGCTTGGCGGCAGGGACCATGCTTGGGCGGCTGCCTTCGCCCGACGAAATCAAGGGTCCGCTCCTCTTTCTGGCTTCACCAGCGTCCAGTTTTGTCACGGGTGCCACGCTACCCGTGGATGGCGGCTGGACCGCTTGGTAGGTTAGGAAAGAGGTGAGATCATGCTCGCAATGGCCATACTCACCTCGCTCCGCACCGCCCGCGATGGCGGCTATCCTGACGAACTTCGCGAGCATCTGCGACGCTTCGGGCTCCTGGATGCTGTCAACGAGGCGGGAGTAGGGCGTCTTTTGTCCGAGGCAAGCTGGTTCGGCCTGCCTGGGGGGGCGACGCTTGCCCGCGACGGTGAAAACGATCGGGCACTCTTTCTCGTCATTACCGGGTGTCTCGGTGTGTTCGTGGAAGGCGACGATGGAGCCCGCCGTCTGGTAGCTCATATTCCTGCGGGAGAGACCGTAGGCGAGATGAGTCTGATCTCCGGGGAGCCGCATTCGGCGACTCTGGTGGCTCTGCGGGACACCGAGTTGCTGCGCGTCGACGCCAAGAGCTTTGACGCCCTGATTGCGCGCCATCCGAGGGTCATGCTCAATCTGATGCGCATCTTGGTGCGTCGCCTGCGCGATACCACGCAACAGAGCCGGGAGAAGACGCGACCGAAGTCATTCGCGATCGTTCCTCTACAGGACGGTCTGGAGCAGGAAGCGATTGCCGCCCGCCTTGCCGGGGCTTTGGGCGAGATGGGGTCGAACGCGCTTGTTCTTGATGCAACGGCTGCCAGCAAGAGCGCTGACGAGCTTAACGCCCTAGAGGCCAAACACGACATCGTGTTCTACCGGGGAGACACTCCCGATGGGGCATGGACACATCTGTGTCTGCGCCAGGCCGACCGGGTGCTGTTGCTTGCCCGCGCCGATCGGCCCTTGCCGCTGCGCCCGCTCGACGTGCCGGCTGCCAAGACACGCGTGGGCGGACTGCCCGAGCTGCTTCTGCTTCATCCCAACGGGGGCACGCGTGGCCTGCCCGAGCATTTTACGCTGAAGAGCCGCCTCTTTGAAACCCATCACCACGTTCGGCTGGGCGAGCCGGAGGATATCCGGCGCCTGGCGCGATTTATCTCCGGCCGTGCCGTGGGACTTGTACTTGCCGGCGGTGGTGCCCGGGGTTTTGCCCATATTGGCGTTCTGAAGGCGCTGGCCGAGCAGCGCGTGCCGTTTGATCATCTGGGCGGAACATCGATGGGCGCGATTATCGCGGCCGGGATTGCCATGGAGTGGAGTCTCGACGAACTGACGGCGCGCATGCGCCACGCTTTTGTCGAAACCAATCCATTATCGGACTTTACGCTGCCTCTGATTGCCATCGTGCGTGGCCGCAAGGTTTCCAACCTGCTGCGCGAGCATTTTGGCGACATTCGGATTGAAGAGCTGCCCAAGCCGTTCTTTTGCGTATCCTCTGACCTTACTACCGGACGCATTCACGTCCACCGGCAGGGACTGTTGTGGCGCGCTCTGCGCGCCAGCGTTGCGCTGCCGGGGATCCTGCCGCCGGTCACGCAGCACGGCCACCTTCTGGTGGATGGGGGCGTGATGAACAATTTGCCGGTTGACGTGATGGCGCAAAGCCGTCATGGCCCGATCATCGCATCGGATGTCACCGGCGAAGTTGATTTGCACGCTGCCGATGAGCGCTATGGCGAAAGACCCTGGTGGTGGCTCATCAGCCAGCGCATGCGGGGGACACCCTCAATCATATCTATCCTCATGCGCTCGGGCACTGTCGGTTCGGAGGCGCAACGGCGTATCGTACGCGAGCAGGCTGACTATCTGTTTGAGCCGCCGCTCGCTGAGGTCGGACTGCGTGACTGGAGGAAGTTCGATCGCGCCATCGCCGAAGGGTATGCCCATGCGAGTACCCGCATCGAGCAGCTGGGCGTGCCGCTAACCGATTCCTGGAGCGAGGGACCGGCCGTCGCCCTGCCGCATGTTCTGGCTGCGCTCTAGACCCCGGTCGTGGTTTTGAAAATGGGCATGATCCACATCCTTTCCGGGATGGGCTGATCTTGGCGTCATACCTGCCGCCGTCGGGATCTGCCGGCGGTCGGGTATTTTTGCCCTTATCCGGAAGGGCGCGCTGTGACCCCGCTGACTGCAAAACGCGATGTGTACCAATGCTGGTCCAGCCACTCGCGCATGATGCCGATACCGCTTGGATCAATCCTATAGATGCGGCGCGTACCTTGAACGCAGTCGCAGACAAG
>JAGWRJ010000909.1 GCA_028869725.1 Alphaproteobacteria bacterium
TGCCACTGAGGCCCTTGACCAGACGCACGATGCTCGTGTGCTCACTGTGGATGGGCATGAAATCGATGACGCGTACGGTGCCATCATCCGTTTCGTGCGTGGTCTCAAGGACCATGCTGCCGGGGTGATAGCGCCGCGTGGTCCTGGCCGCACCTCGCGGGCCGATCAGCCAGCGTCCGTTGTCGGCGCTGCCCAGCAGACTTGCAAAGCATGCCGGCCGATCGAATCGCGACGGGCAGAACCAGTCGATGGATCCTCCGCGCTCGATCAGGCAGCCGGTGCGCAGATCTCCAATCATTGCGTAGTCTTCAATTTTTCCCGCCATCTTTCCTCTTGGGTTGGATTTGACCTGCTGACATCGAGTCCAGAAACCAGAACAACTCTCCGTCGCTTGTTATCTGTGCCGCCGGCAGGCTACGCTCGCCCGCGCGAACTCTGCGGACGATTTCTGTCTTGTTCGCTCCGGTGGCAATGAAAGTCACGGCGCGGGCAGAGGCGAGCGCCGGATAGGTGAGGGTAAGGCGCATCTGGGGCATACCCGTGCGCAACGGCGCGACCCAGTGCGTGCGCTCCGCAAGCACGTCCGAGCCTGGCATCAAGGATGCGGTATGGCCGTTCTCGCCCACGCCCAGAAGTACGACGTCGAACAGAGGCCTGTCCGGCGCCAGCTGCGCACTGCCATAGCTCGTCCTCAGAAGCTCTTCGTAGGCGCGTGCGCAGTCCTCGATGGCGCCCGCCGTGGGCATGGGATGCAGCTGTGCCGCAGGGATGGGCACATGGCGCAACCACAGTGCATGGGCTTCTGCGTAATTGCTGTCCGGGGCAGTCGGCGCCACAAAGCGCTCGTCACCCCAGTAAATCTCGAACCGCGACCAATCGATACGACGGTTGAGCTGGCCGCTGCCGAGGAGCTGGTAGAGCGGGCGCGGGCTGGCTCCGCCACACAGGGCGATGCGAAACCGTCCTGTCGTCTGCGAAAGGCGCCCGATCAGCCACTCGGCATAAAGCTCGGCGAGCGTCTTGGGATCCGCGGCGACAAAGATCTCAGTTGGTTGCACGGCGCTGGCAGTCATGGGTCGCCTTAACCGCGCGTTGCCGGCCCAATCGGGCGCCATTGCCGACCGTCGCGGCGCAGAAGCTCGTCGGCACAGCTGGGTCCATCGCTGCCCGCCGCATAATTGGGGAAGTCCGCCTGCGCGGTTTTCGCCCAGGCATCGAGCAGAGGCTGAACCACGGCCCAGGCCGCTTCGATCTGGTCGGCGCGCTGGAACAACGTGCCGTCACCGATGAAACAGTCATAGAGCAGGGTCTCATAGCCCACTGCGGGTGCCTGCTTGAACCAGTCGGAATATTTGAAATTCATCGACACGTCGTCGAGCACGAGATGCGGCCCGGGGCGCTTGGCATTGAAGTGAAGGCGAATGGCCTCGTCAGGCTGAATCTCGAGCACCAGCCAGTCGGCTTCGATCGCTTCGTCATGGGTCTCTTCAAACAAAGCAAAAGGCGCATGTTTGAAGCGGATGGCGATCTCGGTATAGCGCCGCGGCAGGCGCTTGCCGGTACGCAGATAGAAGGGGACACCGGCCCAGCGCCAGTTGTCGATCGTGAGCTTGAGCGCGACAAAAGTCTCCACGGTCGAATTGGCCGCGACATCCGGTTCGCTGCGATAGCCCTGAACCTTGTTGCCGTCGGCGGTGCCCGGGCCATACTGGCCGCGTACTGCACAATCTGGATTGATCGGTCGTGCGGATCTGAATACCTCGGCCTTCTTGGAACGCACTGCTTCGGCGTTGAACGACACAGGCGGCTCCATCGCCGTCATCGCCACCAACTGGAACAGATGGTTCGGGACCATGTCGCGCAGAGCGCCAGTCTTTTCGTAAAATGCGCCACGATGTTCGATGCCGATGTCCTCCGATACCGTGATCTGGACATGATCGATGCGATCGCGGTTCCAGATCGGCTCGAAGAGGCCGTTGGCAAAGCGTACCGCCATGATGTTCTGGACCGTTTCCTTGCCCA
>JAGWRJ010000910.1 GCA_028869725.1 Alphaproteobacteria bacterium
GCCTTCACCGCAGAGCTTGTGCGTGGCAAGCTGATCGACGCCGGACTTGAGAAACAATGTCCGTTGCACGTCATTCCTCTGGGCGGTCACTTGGATCTTGGCCCATTCGCGATCGATTTTATCTCTATCACTCATTCCATTCCAGAGCCTAACGCCCTGGCGATCGCTACGCCGCTAGGCACGGTCGTGCATACTGGCGACTGGAAGCTGGATCCCGAGCCTTTGTTGGGAGAATGCACGGACGAGAATCGACTGCGTCGTCTGGGTGATGAGGGGGTACTCGCGTTGGTCTGCGATTCGACCAACGCTCTTGCACAAGGTCATTCAGGATCTGAAGGAAAAGTTCGTCGTTCCATCGGTGAACTCATCCAAGGGTTGGAGGGACGAATCGCGGTAACAGCGTTTGCGTCCAATGTTGCGCGACTGGACACTATTGCCAAAGCAGCAATGGCTGTGGGCCGTGAAGTGTGCCTGGTTGGTCGGGCAATGCACCGGATCATCGGTGCGGCGAAGGCGAGCGGTTATCTGCGCGACTTTCCGCCTGTGATAGATGAAGACTCTGCCGCTCAGCTTCCAGCCCGGCATGTCCTTTATCTGGTAACCGGCAGCCAGGGTGAACCCCGTGCAGCGCTGTCGCGGATTGCTCAGGGGCAACATCCGACCGTGTCGCTAGGACCGGGCGACAGTGTGATCTTCTCGTCGCGCATCATTCCAGGGAATGAGCTGGCCATTTTTGCGTTGCATAATCAGCTTGCCGCCCTTGGCGTTGAGATTCTGACCGAACAGGACCATTTCGTTCATGTTTCCGGACATCCCTATAGGGAGGAATTGTCGGAGATGTATCGATGGGTGCGTCCACGGATTGCGGTTCCAGTCCACGGCGAATTGCGGCATATGGCCGAGCATGCCCGGCTGGCGCGGGCGCTACAGGTGCCTGAGGCGGTAGTGCTTGCCAACGGGCAGATGCTGAGGCTGGCGCCCGGTACGGCGCAGATCATTGATGAGGTCCCGGCTGGCCGGCTGTGCCTTGATGGCCGCGTGCTTGTCAGCGAAGCTGACGGGAAAGCCCGGCAGCGGCGGGCAATGGCCTTTGCCGGCCTGATTTCCGTGACGTTGGTCCTAGACGGCAAGGGTAGGATATTGGCGGAGCCAGCCGTGTTGCTTGAGGGAATCCCCGAAGAGGTCCGGGAGCCTGTCCTAGCGGCAATCTCGGGAGTGATCCGCCGTCACAATCCGAAAAAGGCCGATGAGCAGGCCCTTTGCGAGACAGTACGCCGCTCTGCCCGAAAGGCGGCTCAAATCGCATGGGACAAAAAGCCGATAACCAGGGTTGAGGTGGTTTGGGTTTGAAGCTTCTTGTCGGAGCCGGCCAAGGGATTTAGATAGTCTGGCGCTATCCGGGGAGTATAAGGATGATAGGTCGTCTTAATCACGTCGCGATTGCGACGCGCGACATTTCAAGCGCAGCAGATGTCTATCGTCAGACGTTGGGAGCGAAGGTAAGCGATCCAGTGCCTCAACCTGACCATGGTGTGACGACGGTCTTTGTCGACCTGCCGAACACCAAGATAGAATTATTGGAACCGCTCGGCGAAAATTCGCCAATTGCTAAATTTCTCGAGAAGAACCCCAGCGGCGGCATGCATCATATCTGTTATGAGGTCGACGACATTCACGCTGCCGTAGCACAAATGAAGGCCAAGGGGGCGACGATTACAGGATCGGGCGAACCACGGATCGGGGCACACGGCAAGCCCGTCGTGTTTCTTCATCCCAAAGACTTCGTCGGCACCTTGATTGAGCTGGAGCAGCGCTGATGGCGAGCGGAGCGGTGCTCATGCACTATGCCGATCGTGCCGCCTGGTGGGCGATGATAATAGGGGTCTATGCAATTGTTTGGTTCTTAGCCTTCCTGCTGTTGCTGCCGATAGGGCTTCCTTATGAAGATGACCCTCCTGGTCAGTACGTCCCCGGGCAGGCACCGACGGTCAAACCGGTTCCGGCGCTGAGCATGCGTGCCAAAATCATGTGGTCGACAGTAGCGGCCACCGTTGTCTGGCTGGGGTGCGGTGGGCTTGTGCTTGCTGGCATCATCCGGATCTAGTGGACGAGGAGGTTTCGGGGCGGCAACTGCCCAGCACCCCAAACGACGAAAGGGCCGGATAACCCGGCCCCTCCTCAAATCTCTCCCCGAACTTGGCCGCTCTTGCTTACGGTTTATTATCCAAGCGTAATCATAATGACGCCACGTTAGCGGGGGAATTGGCCCCTGTCACGCAATTTTCGCACGTCTTTTATGAAAATTTTGCAGCAATCGAACGAGTGCGGGGGTGGCTTCCTCGTTCCACTCCTGCTGCTGACGGTACTTTTCGCACTCCTGCCATTGGTTCTGGCTGGCGCCGCCTACGGGACGTCACTTGATGGGCACTCGGAGCAGGATGTCCTTCGGGGGCCAACCCCGGGGCCGTGCTATGGGCTAGAGGGCCAAGCCGAATACGCCGGGGGGACCAACGCCTACGGGCAGCAGGTAACGTCAGCGGAGGGGCCCTATGCGCCGCCGCCACCACAGATCCCTGGACAGACCCTGATGGCGCGTACCGGCTCAGCCTACGTTCCCGTTGAGGTGCAGGGCCTCAACCGGGCTTTGGCGGCTTCGGACGCCTGCGCCCGCCTTCGCGCCAAAGAAAGATTGCGGTCTGCGCGCCACTGGCGCACCGGGAAGGCGGCACACGCGCACTAGAAATTTTGCGCCGCCTCAACATTCAATTCCAAAGGTCGTGCATCATTCATACATGATCACGAATCAAGAAGATGTTGCTGCCATCGCCCGCTGGGCAGTCATCACGTTCGGTAGCGAAGCAGGCACTGTCATCCGTCGTCGCGCCGCCGAGAATCTCTTGGCCGA
>JAGWRJ010000911.1 GCA_028869725.1 Alphaproteobacteria bacterium
CGGGGCAGATCGACGGGAACACCGGTCGCCTCAATGCGACGATGGAATGGTACGGTTTTGCCTGCTGGAAGAAACAATAATGACTGATCTTGCTCTGGATGCTTCGGGACGTCGCCATGCCTTCTTCACCCAGGATGGCGTCGACCAACTCGTGTCAATCAGCCTCGAACTCGCTGCCGAGCTCTGGACCGTCCGCGAACGGCTATATGTCCTTGAGTCCGTGATGGCCAAGGAAGGCATGCCGGTCCGCGACAAGATCGAAGCCTACCAGCTGAGCGAAAGCGAGCGCGGCGAACTTGCCGAAATGCGCTCACGCATGCTCAACGAGATCTTCCGTACACTCGGACGCGAACACCGTCCGGCGCGGGATGCACACAGCGAAGTCGATCGCTAAGGGAAGGGCCAACGCTGCCCGGGAAAGTCTCTACGCGATACTATCCCGGACAGCGTTCGCCAGGGACAGTGTGCCGCAAGTCACGGCATACAAGGGTCTACCTGCCAGCGTCTCACCAATCTTGATGTGCCGGAAGCCTTCAATTCGAGTTCCGATCCCGGATTCGAACCGTGATCGCTGTCGCCTGCATCCCCATATGCGGCATCGGTGACGGGAGTGTGGACAATTCGGCACAAAGGGCACCATAGGGCTCAAGCTCTGTCCGAAAGATGGGCGCTGTCCTGATCAGCGGATTTTGCCCCGTCTCTCGCTTTGGCATTTACAGCCATGGGCGAAGCAAAGACTTTCGGATCATAGACGATTTCAATCTTTCCCAGCTCAAGTTCCCCGTTCTCATGAGAGGCAACGACCCTCAGTTCTCCAGCCTGTTTCAAATTCAGTGGGCTAAATGTTACCGCAAGTCGGCCAATTATTTTTTTGGCATCTTTCCCGGTAGCCGTTTTGCGGGATGACCTGGGAAGGATTTCGTCAAAGGGCATTATTGCCCTTCCGGATGGTGCATCCTCCGCATCCCCGGGAAGAAACAAATTGATTGTAACCTTCCTGGGTTTTGCGTCGATGCTTTCGATGAAAGTGATGAACACGCAAAGCTTGGGAATCACGGCTGGAAAATCAGTACCCACATATATCTGGTCGAAGTATGTTCCCATAAATGACGACTTACCGCCAATTTCTTGGCGAATGTCATCACAAAAAATGACGCTCCCCTGTGGAAATGTCTCGCGCATCAATGGACCGCCGTTTCGACTTCTCCGACTATTGTTCTTGTTGGCCCCCGTGATTTCACACCCATAAGAACCTCAGGCAAATGGGCACGCGAAACCGTGTCCGCCACGTATCGCGAGCCATCAGTCACCGGTATAAAACGCGTTTCATTATATGAATCGACGCGAAGTGCATCAGGCGAAACATCTTCGTATTCTTGGAGGAAGCGTGGAAATGTCACGAACTTGACGACCAGCCCCACATCAAATGCCGATGCAACTTCAAAAAGTGAATTGAGAGTGGGCTTGCCATAGTCAGGGCTTTCAAGCCGACACACAACGCTTTGCGGTTTACCTATTACCTCGGCGAACTCGCCTTGATTCCAACCGCGTTGCTCACGAATAGCTTTGATCTGATAGGCAATATGCGTGCGAACGTGATCGGCGACGTACTCGTCCCGATATCCCTCTCGGGAGAGCTTTGCCAGAAGCTTCCTAGTCAAATTCACAACCATGCGCGCGCCCCCGATCTGCCATCACTTCTGCTTTGCGCTGTTGAGCCATCGTACAAGTATCCCTTGGGACAAACTTGCCGCCTTTTTCGAGTGCCACAAATAGCCAAGTGTACTCCATTTCTCCCGACGCAAAGCCAATGACCCGATACTGGACGTTCTTGTATTCGAAGCGCATCTCGCCAAGTCCGGCACATGCACCGCCGAGCGTGTCGAAGTACGGACGCACCCAAGAGGCCCGAGGCTGCTGCCGAAGAAAACGCATACGCGTATCGAACTTGGCCTGAAGCCTCTCTTCTTGGGCCTCGTACCATCCGTCGATTACGTCCTTTCCGCCGGTGCCCAGATAGCACCGAAATACCCGCCGGGTCATGATATATCGCAAAATTGCTATATTGCTAGATTTCTAATGGCGGGACCCTGACGACTTTCACAAATTTGCGAACCTTGTGCGGCGGCACCGCACCAATCCCGTTCTAACCCATTGATTTAACGACGACAGGCCGGGGCCGTCTAGCGCCAGGATTGCTCGATCTCCCCTCAACCGTGGGAGGTTCGAGCCCCTCTCCCCCACAGCCGCTGCCCCACGGCGCCACACGCCGACCGCAGACCATCGCCGCTCCAAATTGCCCAGACTGACGCAGAACCGGGGCGCAAGCGCCGCTTCCCAGGCCACGGCGCAGGCTGCTTCCGGGGGCAAGCCCGTCCATCCGACTTTCGCCAGGAGGGGAAACTTTCTATCGTGCCCGCCCATACGCCATCAATCGAGGGCCTTCCGGGCGATGCAGCGGTCAGCACAGATTTTTGGGGTTTTGCGCAACAATGCGCAGACCATCATTCGCGAAGGCGGGATTAATATCATCCTGCCCTATCTCATCTACACCTATACGCGACCCCATTTGGGTGAAGTCCATGCGCTGCTCGCCTCCTCCGCGCCACCCATCGCCTGGAGCATCATCGAGTTCGTGCGCCACCGCCGCGTTGACTTTGTCTCCGTGTTTGTACTGCTCGGGATCGTTCTGTCGCTGCTCGCATTTCTTGGTGGCGGCGGGGTAAAGTTCCTGCAGCTGCGCGAAAAGCTCGTAACCGTGATCTTCAGCTTCGTATTTCTGGGGTCTGCTGCCATCGGGCGGCCAATCATCTACGAACTCGCCCGCGCGGGCATGAAGCGGTCCAACAATACGACCGAATTGGAACGCTTCGAAAAATTACGCGATAATGATTTTTTCAAGCGCAGCATGATGGTCATGACTCTGGTTTGGGGCTTTGGACTTCTCCTGGACGCCGCGCTTTCCATCGCCCTCGTCTTCATGATCTCCGTGCGCGAGTACCTCGTGGTCAACCCCATTATGGGCTATACGACCATGGGCGGACTGGCGCTCTGGACCATGTGGTACGGACGGCGGCGCCGGCGCCAGCGCGAGGCCCATGGAGCAGAGCATCCATCCGCCACAGCCTGACGCTGAATAGATATCCCTTTATCGATTCTTCGATATGTAGCGCTGGAGAACCTGCGGCGCGAC
Source organism: Alphaproteobacteria bacterium (assembly GCA_028869725.1). Taxonomy (GTDB): domain Bacteria; phylum Pseudomonadota; class Alphaproteobacteria; order Micropepsales; family Micropepsaceae; genus Rhizomicrobium. Next base: position 3,194 of record JAGWRJ010000911.1, read on the forward strand.
ACTCCTATCCGCGCGCGCATCGGGAAGAACGTCAACATAGAAATATGGTTTCAGGAGTGAGACGTAAAAGGCCAATGATCCAGTGGATCATTGGCCCGTCGAACGCGCGCGTAGGTCAAAAGAACAAGATTACCCGACGCTGGGCCCTGCGCGGCACACGCCCCTTCGCTCCACGCGATCAGCGCTCCAAATCAGCCTATATCTTCGGTGCAATTTGCCCGCAACGGGGCGAAGCCTTCGGTCCCATCCTGCCTTTGTGCAACATTGCGGCGATGAATGCCCATCTGGCCAAAATCAGCGCCGCTGTCGAACCTGGTGCTCACGCAGTTCTTCTGCTCGATCAGGCTGGCTGGCACACCACGGCGAAGCTGAACCTTCCAGACAACATTACGATTCTGCCGTTGCCGGCCACGGCGCCAGAACTGAACCCGCTTGAAAACATCAGGCAATTCATGCGGGACAACTGGTTATCCAACCGGATCTTCCAATCATACGACCAGATTGTCGCTCTCTGCGCAGAGGCCTGGAAACCGCCGAGGGCAGGTTGCGTCGCTCGGTGATCGGTCGGTTCGGATTGAGGACCATCGAAGAGGCCCACGATCTCGCCCCTAAGAAGCTGGTGGCGGTCTTAAAGGGCATCGTTCCCGGGGCCTCCGGGCACAGGTCGGCCCCGGGGAATGGCCCGTTCAATTCCACCAAGGAATGCACCTCGTCCGCCGCAGCCACACGACGCAATGGCGGCGCCACCCAACCCTCGCTCACCGTGCTCAGAAATCTCAGGGGACCACATCGGTTTACCTGTCCAAGCCCAATTGCGGAAGAAATGGTCGACATCCCGGACGGCAAGGCGCCGCAGGCGACAGCCTAACCCGGAGGGACTGGCAACAGGCGCGACGCGACCAACCGATAGGTGCTGATAGCCAATCTAGACCTCTGGAATATTTGTAGCCTTCGTGCTACATATTGAGCTGATCCGTAGCATGAAGATGTCAAATGCCGACGCCTCACAATCCTCCGGCCGCCGTTCGGCGCGCGTTGCGCAAGCTCGGGGCGGACATTCGCGACGCCCGCCGCCGCCGGCGGCTACCCATGGCCGTCGTGGCCGAGCGCGCCTTCACCTCCCGCTCCACGCTGCAAAGGGTCGAGGCCGGCGACACCAACGTCAGCATCGGGATCTATGCGGCCGTCCTGCAGGCGCTCGGCCTGCTCGATGGCGTGGGCCAGATAGCTGACATCGCCAACGATCCCGTCGGCCAGGCGCTGGCCAGCGCCGAGCTGCCCAAACATGCTCACCTCAAGCGCACCGCCGGAGTGCCCCGCGATGGCTGACTTCGAGGTGCATATCGATCTTAACGGTCATACGCTGCCCATCGGGCTGGCGCGAAGCAATCGCGTTCGCGGCGCGGAAATCATCCTTTTCGAGTATGATGGCGCGTGGCTCACGAACCCGCAGCGGTTTTCGCTGGAGCCAGCCCTTGCTCTCACGCGCGGGACTTTCGCCCCGCCTACCGGACTGGCGACGTTCGGCTCCATCGGCGACTCCGCGCCGGACGCATGGGGGCGACGCCTCATGCAGCGCGCCGAACGCCGGCTCGCCGAACGTGAAGGCCGCCCGGCCCGCACCCTCGCGGAAAGCGACTATCTGCTCGGCGTCGCCGACGAGACCCGGCTTGGTGCGCTGCGCTTCCGCTGGGCAGGTGAGGAGATCTTTCAGGCGCCGACCCATGCTGGCGTTCCAGCCCTCATCGAGCTTGGCCGGCTGCTCCAGATCACCGAGCGGATTCTCCGAGACGAGGAAACCTACGAAGATCTCCAGCTCATCTTCGCTCCGGGCTCCTCCCTCGGCGGCGCACGTCCGAAGGCGTCGGTCATCGACCAGCATGGCCAACTCTCGATCGCCAAGTTTCCGAAGGAAACCGACGACTACAGCGTGGAGACCTGGGAGGAGATCGCGCTCCGGCTGGCCGGACAGGCCGGCATCGCTACGCCTCGGCACAAACTAATCGACGTCGCCGGCAAGGCGGTCCTGCTGTCGCGTCGCTTCGACCGCGCCGGCGCAACTCGCGTCCCGTTCCTCTCAGCGATGGCGATGATGGGCGCCAGGGACGGCGAACGTGGCAGCTATCCGGAGATCGTCGACGCTCTTGCTCAACATGGGGCACAGGGAAAGACCGATGCTCAGGCTCTCTATCGGCGCGTCGTCTTCAACGTGCTGATCTCCAATGTCGACGACCACCTGCGCAACCACGGCTTCCTCTGGCTCGGAAAGGCGGGATGGTCGCTATCCCCAGCATACGACCTCAACCCCGTTCCGGCCGATCTCAAGGCCCGGGTGCTGACGACCAAGATCGATCTCGACGAAGGCACCTGCTCGCTTGACCTGCTGGAATCCGCGTCGGGCTTCTTCGGTCTCACGCTGGCGCAGGCCCGTACGATCATCAAGGAGGTCGCGACCGTGACCGCAACCTGGCGCGACACCGCCAAGGCGGCGGGCGCTCGCTCTGCCGAGGTCACCCGCATGGCCAGCGCCTTCGAACACGACGATCTGGAAAAGGCATTAGAGTTGTGAAGGTGGGTTTCTCCCCATCGCTGGCCCCTTAATACAGCGAGCTCTCGTACTCCATTTTTCAGGTTGTCCAGTCAGACACCAGACGCAGCTTCTCCAGAATGAGCCTGCCGCCGTCATCGGCGCGAACCCTCCTTGGCCCCGTCTGCGCTCCCGGCGCCTCCGGGCTCGGAAATCCAAAGGGGCCACATCGGCTTATTTGCTCAGGCGCATGACCGGTCAAAGGTCGATGGCGCAGCCAGTGTCTGGCATCTGAGCAGAGGTCGGCAATCTGACCGTATCACTGCAAGATCAGTCGGCCTCACACCGCATCGGACTGTTCTTCACCTGTCAGTGTGGTTCTTCGCCGCCTGACACGTTCATCGACTCGGCGGTGATGTAGCGGGCGTCGTCCGAACACAGGAAGGCAACGGCACCGGCTGTGTCTTCGGGAAGGCCGGGTCGGCCCATGGGGATCTTTGCCACCATGTCGGCCATGTACTGATCCAGGCTCTTGCCGAGTTTCTCTGCGAAATACTGGTTCTGCCAGGCTCCCAGCCCGGTGGTGACGTGATTGGGACAGACATTATTGACGGTAATGTTGAAGGGCCCGAGCTCAAGAGCTGCAGAGCGGGCCAGCCCCACAAGGCCGTGCTTGGATGCACAGTACGCCTGGGCAAACGGGAAGCCCGATTTGGCCGCCTGGGAGGCGATGTTGATGATGCGCCCACCCTTGCCGCCTTCGATCATCCGCTTTGCCGCGGCCTGAATACCGAAGAAGGCTCCGCTCAGATTGACTGCGATCACCTGCGACCAGTCGTTCGCCGTCACCTCGGCAAGCGGCTTCATGATGTAGCCGATTCCGGCGTTGTTGACCCAGATATCAAGGCTGCCATGGGCGTTGACCGCGTGTGCGGCAAGGGCCTCGACCGCATCAGGGTCACGCACGTCACAGGGACAGATCGACACGTCAGCGCCCAGCGCGCGCAGATCGCGCGCAATTTCCTCCATCTCCGCCGTCATGCCAACCATGCTCGCCGGAACTGCCGCGTCGCTCGAGCGGCCAATATCCGAAATCACGATCGCCGCCCCGTCTTTTGCCAGACGCCGCGCAATCGCTTCGCCCAGGCCTTTGCGACGGCCCGAGCCGGTGATGACCACCGTCTTGCCCCTTAAGTCTGCCATGATCTCTAGCCCAGCTTTTCCGTCTGCAAAAACACCACATCGACCATCGCCCGGAACTCGCTGGCAATCTTCTGCATCGGCGCGCTGGCGACATCGCGGGCAAAGCCATCCTCATCCTTGATGTCGATCACTTCGACGTAGCGGTAGGGAGGCGTCGCATCCGAGCCAAGCTGACCGGTCACTTTCAGCACCTCAAACGACCCCACCGAGGCGAGCGCATTGACCGTTGGGATGTCGACCCGCTTCGCCCACGCCTCATAATCACGCTCCAAAACCTCCGGCTTCAAATTGAAGACAGCGATAAGTCTCTTCATTGCGGTTACGTCCCTTCTGGCCCACAGAGGCGCCATACCCACTCGACATTTATATGATATAGACTTATACCATTTGATCTGAGATCCTCAAGGACCAAAGCGCCGCAACCGGCTCGTAAAGGACATTTTCATCATGGGCGCCAGCACCGACAGCAAGCTTCTGCGCAACTCATCCGCCGATGACCGCTATGACGGGCCGCCTGATTACCGCTGTGTGGGCCGTCATGCCGTGTTCCCCGATACGAGCCATGACGAAATCGAGCGCTTCAATTTTCTGGCGCAGATGAACCGTCATCTGTCGACGAAGGTCATGCCGGCGGTCAAAGCCGCCTTTGAGACCCGCATCGAACCAAAACAGTCACAGCCATTTCGCCATCGCAACGACGTGCGCAAGGCGCTGCTGTCGGATCCATGCTTTCAGACCTGGTCGGCATTACGGCGCATGACCATGGAACAGCGCCAACAGGCTGGACGATGGGTGGCGTTACGGCAAAATCACGAGCTTGCCGGCAAGGTCGACGCGCTGACGCGCAACGATCCGCGTCTCGAACTTGATCCTGAGGTGAAGGTGCCGCGCTATGTCAGCGCGGTCGACCATCACTGCATGCCCGGCAGCTACCATCACGAAGACTTCCCCGGGGATGTGTCTGGGGCTGCCAATTATGACAGCGGATTGTTCGTCACGACCGGTGGCATGCTGGGCCGCTATACCGATGGCGGCGGCCGGGCGGTCGTGAACTGGGTACGCCGCAATCTTCCTGGCTTTGCTCCCCGGCAGATCGTCGATCTTGGGGTCACGCTCGGACACAATGCCCTGCCGATCGCGGAGGCCTTCCCAAAGGCGACGGTCACGGGCATCGATGTCGGCACGCCCATGCTGCGCTACGGCCTTGCCCGCGCCAAGGCCCTGCGCATCGACAACATCCGCTTCGTTCAGGCCGATGTCAGTGACCTGTCCATGATCAAGGACGGCAGCGTCGACTGGGTCCAGACCACCATGTTCCTGCATGAGCTTTCGTATGCATCGATGGAACAGATCTTCCGCGAAACCTACCGGATATTGGCACCGGGGGGCATTGTGCTGCACGTGGAGCAGCCGCAATACGCCGACACGATGCCCTTGTTCGAGCAGGCCATGCGCGACTGGGATGCGTTCTACAACAATGAGCCCTTCTGGAGCACGCTCCACGAGCTCGACCTCGACGATATCCTGTGCCGGGCCGGGTTTGCCCGCAACAAGCTGATACATGATGGCGTCACCGCAGTCGTCGATCGCGACATCTTCCCGGATGCCGCCGAAGACACGTCGGAGGATTATGGGCGCAAAGCCGCCTGGCATGTGATTGGAGCACGTAAGTAACATGAGTATTGCCGATGCGCTGGCACGCGCTTCTGCCAAACCTGCCGGAAAGAGGCCCTATTTTCTGCAACCCGAGACCGAACGCGTACTTGCCATCACGATGGCAATCGCCCAGGAGCTTGCGGTGACCCGCACCCGAATGGATACGCTTGAGCGTATCCTGA
>JAGWRJ010000912.1 GCA_028869725.1 Alphaproteobacteria bacterium
CCGCCTATCTGCGCGCGCTGCCGCTGCCGCAACTCGCGGCCTCGAAATCCATCGCCTCGGACGCCGCCACCGTGGTCATGGGCCGGGCCGGAGCGTCGGTGGTCGGTGCGCTGGTCATGCTCTCGGTGTTCGGCACGCTGAACGGCAGCATCCTCTCCAGTCCACGCGTGTTCTACGCCATGGCCGAGGACGGCCTGTTCTTCCGCACCGTCGGCAAAGTGCACGCCAAATACGAGACGCCCTACGTCGCCATCGCCTTCATCGTGGTGATCGCGGTGATCTACGTGCTGCTGCGCGACTTCATGCAGCTTGCCGAAGCCTATGTGCTCGGCATCTGGCCGTTCCTCGCTCTCGCGGTCATCGGCCTGTTCATCCTGAGAAAACAACGTCCGGATTTTCCGCGTCCCTATCGCGCCTGGGGTTATCCGGTGATTCCCGCTCTGTTCGTGCTCGGCACCTTCGTGGTGGTGGCGAATTCCCTGTACGCGCAGTTCTGGTCCACCTTCGCCAGCATTCTGATTACGCTCGTCGGCGTGCCGCTTTATTATCTGTGGCTGTGGTGGCAGCGGCGCTTTCAGCGTCTCCCGTCAACCTGAGACCGGCGCATTCACAATGCTGAGATCGGTGGTTCGAGTCCGCCCACAGCCGTCAATTACTTGAATCATTTTTCCGACTAATTGTGTTTAGATGCAGCTTGTAGTGAACGGCTACTTGCGACCCTGAGCAGAACTATAGCTAAGACTCAACGCTGGACTTAACCTAGCCTGACATTTTCATTCAGAATGGCTAAAGAATCGCAGAGCCCGTCAATCAGGGGTGCTGTTCCAGCACAGTCTTTCTGATCGCGTTTTCTTCACTCAGGGCCGCCTGCAATTGCATAACGTAGAAATGCGTCCTTTGGCTTATTTTGACCGCCTCGCCAGACTCGTCATAGAAGATCTTCGGGAAGGCTTTATTCGAGATCATTTCTATTGCGACTAGGGCGTCCAGTAGGAACAGCAGTAAAAGGGCATTCTTCTGGCTGAAGTAGTCTTTACTTTGAAGGTTGCCATGAAGGAGGATATGACGCCTGAGCGTGTCCGCGGATGGGTCCCGTGCGTCCTTAAAAAGAGCCCCATCTAGGTAGAACGCCAATGACTTAGAAAGGGCGTCGATCAGTCCGTCGAGAGTTGTATCACCCGTCTTAGGTATTTTCCAAGAAGTTGACTTCACATTGTTTTGCGAGGTAACCGAATACAATTGGCGACAATATCCTTCTATCACGTAGATCCATTGAGAAATGGAAGACAAGAAATCTAAGCGATACAGGTGCAGAAGTCCGTTTTCTATTTCCAACCCGTATGTCTTGCTAATGGGCTGCCGCATAAATGCATAAACTATCATCTTCGCGCGGAATGGCGCTTTCATGGTGGTTTTGTACACTTCAGGGGCAGCCATCATGTCGAAGTTCTTGTTAGGAGCGCTCGTCCCTACAAACATCTTGTCGGCCAGCGTTTTACCGTCAGGCCAAAAATAGTCGAGCGGAGAAACGAACCATTCCACAGACAGTGCATTGGCGCTGGTACGTTGGTAGTCAGTAGACCATTTCGCCATATTGGCGACCCATTGGGCTTGGACCTGGCTTGGGTCGATCGCGGACATTTGGAACCCCCCTGAAATTCTGTTGCGTTTAAACTAGTTAATGCTGATAGACGTGGCTCTTTGATTGTCTCCAGGTCCAATCGGAAATGTAGATTTTTTCGAGGTCTGGGATGACGGGCTCCTCGATTCTTGAGCCATTCTAAAAATAAATATGGAAATACGGCGTTATGCTAATTGTAGCTCTAAATCTTAAAGGGCGGCTAATGGCCGGTTGGGGCCGTAATGCAGATTAGTCCGCCAGTCCCATGACGAACGCGAGTGAGATATTGAGACGCGCAAGATCCGCATTGTCGAGGTGGCCAATTACACGACCAACGCGTTCACGTCGAATCGTCACGGGCTTGTCGGCCATGATCTGCGAACGCATTTGCAGGCCGTTGGCATCGGTTGGCTCGATGGTCACACGGAAATCTGCAGCGCCGCCGAGGTCCGAGGTCATCTGACAGACGACGACCGAGGCATGGTCGCCGGGCAACGCATCGGTTTGCACAATCACCGCCGGCCGCGGTTTGCCGTAATCTCCGGTAGCGGCGACGGTGACGACATCGCCGCGCTTCATCTGGCGTCAAATTCCGAGACCGCCTCAATCCACCTCATCGCATCAAGTTCGTACGCGCGATCGAGAGCTGCGACCTGCTTTGCAATGCGCCGCCGTACTTGCTTCGAACGCGCATCAGGCACGATCAAACGCAGTTCTCGCAATCCGCGTGCGCGACGGCGCTCGCGCATAGCCTTCATCCGGTCCGCTGCCAAAGCCATCGACGTTTCACCTCCATAACATGTTAGTCACTGTAACGCGTTACATGCCTTGTAGCAAGCTAGGGTTCCGTCGGTCGGCTATCGGTCCGAAGCCAGAACCTCGCGGTCTCCGTGAAGACTCGGTAACGAGCAACTCAAAAAGCGGTGTCAATGCTTGTTGTTGGCTGTTAGCGGACCTTCCGCGTGTGTCAGAGTTGTGCAACGGCAAGCTGTGCTCAGAGGAGGCGCTGACAATTAAAAGGCGGAACCCATTTAGGAGCCCCTGAATAATTCCATGTCCGTCACTCTGGCGAAGCTTGTCCCCGCGAAGGCGGGGAGCCGGAATCCAGTCTTTTCAAGAACCCGGGCACCTCTCGGCGAAACCCGGGATCACGCCGGTGCGACGAATAAATCAAAGCATCCCTAGGCAGCGAGCTCGACTGCTCTTGTTTCAAGCAGATCGATCAGTATGCGCTCAACACGACTTCCACCGACGCCAATGCGTTGATCGGCAGATATCAGCTTCAATGTATCGGCCGCCTCAGCGTATTGTCCTCTGGCAAACTGACTGACAGCATCAACCAGGCTGAGCGCGAGCCGCGTCTGGTCGGTGGGTTCCTTGGCCGCGATGGCCGCCTGGCTTTGCTCAAGCGCAGCAAAATCGCCCGCCGACGCCTGAATTCCGGCAAGATGCAGCGCTATGAACGGATGCGACAGCATGGAGTTGAAGCGCTCGGACAGGGCGGAAACCGCGGCTGAAACCGGACGCGTAACCCCG
>JAGWRJ010000913.1 GCA_028869725.1 Alphaproteobacteria bacterium
ATGCGCTCGGCATGCCCCGCCTGAAGCTCAACATGACCATCTCCGATGCGGACTTCGCCTCCTACCAGCGAACCCTGGAGGAGCTGGGCCGCCAGCTGCTTGCTGCCCGCACCGGCATGCTGCGACTGGACCGGACGACGCGCGCCGAATGGCTTTCGGGTCTGGCCTGGGGCAACCACCACATGGGCACCACGCGCATGCATGTTGACCCCAGGCAGGGGGTGGCAGACGCCAATGGCAAGGTCCATGGCATCGCCAACCTGTTCCTGGCAGGCAGTGGTCTCTTTCCGACCTATGGCGCCTCGAACCCCACGATGAACCTCGTCGCGCTGACGCTCCGGCTCGCCGATCACCTGAAGGGGACGCTGGTATGACGGGACCCTTCACCCGGCGCACCCTCCTCGTCACCGGAACCGGCGCAGCGCTCGGGCTGGGTACTGCGGCGGCCCTTACCTACGGCTTCGGGCTGTGGCGCCGGCCCTGGCCGTCCTCGCCCTATGACGACCTCCTGGAGCGCCTGCCGGTCGAAGATGGCGCCACCGTCCTCGGCCAGGCGGTCCAGAAGGCCTTGCCCGGGCTCCATGACGGGACAGTGGCGGCGCAGCTGCGCCGCCGCCTCAACGGCACGTCACTGCGTGAGCTGGTCCGCAAGGATGCCGCCGAGCGGCAGGTGGTCACCATTTCCGGCTGGATCATGCCACGCAGTGTTGCCGAGATCTGTGCCCTTGCCGCATCTACCGCCGCGGCCTGAGGTCCGAAGGCGGCTACGGCGATCCGCTCGTGCCACTGCCTCTGTCGGGCTGCGGCCAGGGCCTTGATCCTGCCTCGATAATCACCACATTCTTGACTAAGGGACGGTGCCGCCAGGGCCGTCCGGACAGAAAGCCGCTTCGAGGAGGGCTTCGCACGTGACCCGTACTGCCGTTTTCAACAGCCCTTTTCTGCTCGGATTCGACCACCTGGAACGATTGCTCGAGCGTAGTGCAAAGAGTGCCGGAGACGGTTATCCGCCCTACAATATCGAGCAGATGGACGCGGAGCGGCTGCGCATCACGCTCGCAGTGGCCGGCTTTTCTCCTGAAGAGCTGAGCGTCACCGTTGAGGACAAGCAGCTCGTGATCCGCGGCAAGCAGGCGGATATTCCGGGTCGGCAGTTTCTCTACCGGGGCATCGCAGCCCGTCAGTTCCAGAGAACGTTCGTTCTGGCCGACGGCATCGAGGTTGGCGGCGCGGATCTGGAAAACGGCCTTCTGGCAATCACCCTGACCCGCCCGAAAGCGCCAAGCGTCCTCAAGAAGATTGCCATTCGGGCCAAAGCCGGAGAGTGCGCTGCAGCCAGTGAGGGACATGAACAAAGGAGCTCATCATGACGGCCAATTATAACGAATTCGACGAACGGCAAGGGATTGATCCCTCGCGCATCGCATACATCAAACCTACTCTCGTATCCGAGGCACGGGCGCTGGGTATCATTCCGGAGGGAATCCGTGTTCCCGACAGCATGAAGCTCTACGTCTTGCATGCCATAGACGGCACGGTGCTGGGCTTTACAGACGATTACGACAGCGCCTACGGCGCTGCTGTACAGCACGATCTGACACCGTTTTCGGTGCACTAGGGACGGCCGTCACAGAGATCCTGACACTCAGGGCCGCCGCAAGGCGGCCCATTTTCTTTGCGCACCGAGCTCTCAGGCCGCCTGCGAGGTTCCTGCCGCATTGGGCTCGGTAAGGAGTGCATAGAGCACTTCCGGGTCAGACGTCGCACGTAACTTCTCGCACACCGTCTGGTTGCGCAGCAGACGCGACACACGCGCCAGCGCCTTGAGGTGGTCAGCACCGGCATTTTCCGGCGCCAGCAGCAGAAAAACGAGATCCACCGGCTGGTTGTCGATCGCGTCATAAGCGATCGGCGGATCGAGACGCGCGAAGAGCGCCGTAATTCTGGCCAGTCCGCCCAGGCGTCCGTGTGGAATGGCAATGCCCTGTCCCATCCCGGTCGTACCGAGACGTTCGCGCTCGGTCAGTGTCTCCAGAATCCGGCGCGCCGGCAATTGCGTGAGCACAGCTGCCCGCTCAGACAGCTCGTGTAGCAACTGCTTCTTGTTCTGCACCTTGAGCGCTGCAATCACGGCTTCCGGTGCGAGCATGTCCGAGATTTCCATGATGACCTTCTGTTCCGTGATCCGCGACGGTGCGGTTCAGGGATGATGATTTTTGAGCTTGCGGCTGTGACGCTTGACCTGCTTCTCCAGCCGTTCGAGTGCGCCATCAAAGGCGCGATAGGCGTCGTTGCCCATACCTTCCGATTTGACGATGGCGCCCGAGTCGAGATGGGCGGTTACATCGGCACGGAAAAACGCCCCTTCGTGACTGAACACAACGTGTGCATCCACACTACCATCAAAATGTTTGCCGATTGCGACCTCTAGCTTTGCGCGCACCGTTTCAGGAAGCGCCGAGCCAATCTCCATCTGCTTACCGGATACCCGTAGCTGCATGGCCTCTACCGCTAACGTTCCAACGAGCCGAACACGTCCGGCTTGCCGGTCCTGTGATCCTAGCAATGCCCCCAAGCGGCAAGCGGCGGTCTTATGTCGCAGCGCCACCCGAGAGTCAACGACCCATTTCAGCGGCCGGCCGCGACCAGGCTAAGCCCCGAACATTTCTGTCTGCGGCGCTCCACGGACGACGGAATCCGCATAGCCTCCCGATATTTCGCGACCGTCCGCCGCGCAATGTTAACGCCATCGGCCGTCAGCATCGCAACAATACGATCATCGGAGAGGATTTCACGACCTTCGCCGTCAATCAACTCCTTGATGCGGTCACGCACAGCTTCTGCGGAATGGGATTCCGCGCCGTCCACAGACTGGATTGCCGCTGTAAAGAAATATTTGAGCTCAAAGACCCCACGCGGGGTCGCAAGAAATTTGTTTGACGTGACCCGGCTTACGGTCGATTCGTGCATGCCGATGGCATCGGCAACGGTGCGCAGATTGAGCGGTCGCAGATGACGGACCCCATGGGAGAGAAAGCCGTCCTGCTGACGGACGATCTCGCTGGCCACCTTGAGGATGGTACGGGCACGTTGATCAAGGCTTTTGACCAGCCAGTTGGCGCTGTTCAGGCAGTCCGTCAGATATTCCTTTGTGCCCTTGTCGCGAACACCTGTCGCTACCTGCGTATAGTAACGGGCATTCACCAGAAGCCGCGGCAGGGTTTCGGAATTGAGTTCGACGTGCCAGAGCCCGTCTGCACCTTCGCGCACAAAGACATCAGGCACCACGGGTTGAACCGGGTCTGCACCGAATGTCAGACCCGGCTTGGGCGTCAGTGAGCGGATTTCAGCGATCATGTCGAGAATATCTTCGGCATCGACCCCGCAATGTGTGCACAGACCGGAGAGATCTCGTCGGGCGACCAGATCAAGCCGGTCCAAAAGAGCCCGCATTGCCGGATCAAGACGATCGCGCTCCTTGAGCTGCAGGGCGAGGCACTCGGCCAGATTGCGTGCGCCGACACCGGTCGGCTCGAAACCCTGCACGATCGCAAGCACGGCCTCGACTTCCGCAACTGCAATGGCCAAACGCTCTGCGATTTCACTGCAGTCACTGCGGAAATATCCCGCTTCATCGATGGAATCTATGACTGCAGCGGCGATCAGGCGCTGCGTTCCGGAAAGCGCCGCAATCGACAATTGGCGATTGAGAAAGTCCTTCAAGGTTTCACTTTCGCTCACCGCGCCGTCGAGCGCTTCGCCGTCGCGCTCATGCCCGCCTGCCGAGCGCAGCGTTGTCCAGTCGGTCAGTGAGTTTGCGCTAGCGGGCGCGTCGGCGCGGGCGATGTCGTAGAGATCCTCCTGACCGGCATCCATGTCATCGGCTTTTGAAAAGTCGTCGCGCGACAGCGCCGTATCCAGGCTCTCACGAACCTCCCCTGCGGCAGGTTCGGGCTCGGCCTCGTTTACATCTTCG
>JAGWRJ010000914.1 GCA_028869725.1 Alphaproteobacteria bacterium
CCGCTCGGCCGCAGCGCGTTGGGCTTTGGCGGCCTCTCCCTGGGCGGAGATGAGGGCCTGATCGGCGCGTCGCTGCTGCGCCTCGGCCTGGCGCAGGCGATCCTCGGCTTCAGCGAGGTTCTGCTTGGCGTCAGCAGTCTTACTCTTTGCGGCCGCATAAGCTTCAAACAGCTGGGCCCGGATTGATTTGGCGGCGTCGCCGTCGCGCTCCAATGCATCGAGGCGATTACGCTGTGCCAGACGAACTGCGGCTGCGGATGGCGCATCGGCGCTCGCCTGGTACCCGTCCCATCTCCACAGGTCGCCCCGCTGTGACACCAGGCGTTGCCCCGGTTTCAGCTCCAGCTGCAGGGCCTCACCGCGCTCGGGTTCTGTGAGCCCCGTCATTGTTAGTCGCGGCGTAAGGGCAGGCGGCGCGGTGACGTACCGAATCAGGGGTTCGGCGTCGACCGGAAGAGGCGCCAAGTCCTGCTCCACACCCAATTCGCGCCAGTGATGGGGTGCGGAGGCGTCGAGCGGTGCCTCAAGATCATCGCCAAGAGCTACAGCCAGGGCAGTTTCATAGCCAGGCGTCACCTTGACCGCGTCGATCATTGGCGGCCACAGGTCATGTCCTTTGGGGCGGAGCAAATCTGACAGGGCCTTGGCTTCAGCCGAAATCCTCTGCAGCTCACGCTCGGCCTCTTCCAGCGGACGGCGCGCATCAGCTTCGGCACGCTCGGCGTCGTCGAAGGCCTGACGCCGTACTGGCAGTTCGGCGCGCAGACGCTCGGCCCCGGCACGGGCTTCTTCGGCCTCACGGCGCGCGTGTTCGACCGCATCCTCGGCTGCGCGTACATCCGGCGCTGCGGCTGCATCCTGAAGAGCCTTGTCGAGACGGGCTTGGGCCGCTCCGAGTTGTTCGGTTGTGGAGGCAACGAGCGCGGCCGCCATCTGACGGGCCCGCTCGTGCCCGTTCTTCTGTGCGTTGAACTCTGCAAATTCTGCTGTGAGCCGCTCCAGCGTTCTGGTGCATTCGGCCAAACTCTCCGCCGCTTCGGCGGCCCGCTCCTGCGCCTTTTGCTGATCGGCCTTGGCTGCTTCCTCACGCGCCGCCAGCCCTTCTGCCTCAGCCTCGAGCTGGTCGAGAGCGGCCCTGGCATCGTTGTCGAGGGCCTGCTCACGCGCCAGGTCCTGTTCGCTCTGACCGATGCGCGCGCGCAGGCGTTGCGCCTCTTCGCGGGCGCGCTTTTCCTCAGCCTCCAGATGGTCGCGTTCGACCGTCAGCCTGTGCAGTGCCGCCGAGCGTTCGGCTTCGAGCTGCCGCAGCGCTGGAATGCCGGCCGCAGCCTCAGCCTGCAGTGTTGCGGCAGTTGCAGCGCGCTGCGTGCATTCTTCGACCGTTTCACTCATCGTGACGAGACTGGACTGTGCCTCACTGGCCTGGGCTTCGGCGGCTGTCCAGCGCAGATGCAGGGACAGCGCCTCGGCTCGAACAATCAGGCCGGAAAGGTTGCGGTATCTTGAGGCCTGGCGGGCCTGGCGGCGCAGACTGGCAAGTTGCCCCTCGACCTCGCGGATAACGTCATCAAGCCGTCCCATATTGGTCTCGGCTGCCTTCAGACGCAGTTC
>JAGWRJ010000915.1 GCA_028869725.1 Alphaproteobacteria bacterium
CGCCATATCAGTTTACGCAGACGTCGCGTTTCTGCGCATTCTGCTTGGCACATTCGCATTCATCGCTTTGAATGTCATTGTAATTGCTATCGCAATAGCCATTCGACTGCTTACTTCATATGCTACCCCTGGATGGGCCACCACTGTCGTTGGCAGCTCCGTCAACTTATCCATGGAATCGCTTGTGTTCGCAGGGCTAGCCCTCGGGCTCCTGCTGCAGGGACGAAGCAACAAAGCAGCTACGCCCTTGCAGGAATCTCCCCAATTTATTGAAGAGGTTGAATTTGTGACTGGTCAATGTCCCGATATAAATTCCGGAGCCTGTATAGCACCATGAACGCAGATGCCTCTCTTACTGGAAAATCCAACGTTCGCCGCGTTCTACTTGTATTTCTTCTCCTTCAACTATTAATCTGGACCATCATTCCTTACTTATTTTCCATCAGCCTCCCACTGGATGTCGTTAGTGATGGCATTAGCTGGGGACACGAATGGCAGTGGGGATATTTCAAGCATCCCCCAATGCAGGCGTGGCTGAACGAGTCCTTCTTTGTAATGCTCGGGGATCTAGGACCATTTCTGCTTAGCCAACTTACTGTCGTTTCCACCTACCTCATGATATTTGCGCTCGGGCGCAAAATGATGCCGGATCGCCAAGCACTGATTGGCACGTTACTTCTGGGTTCAGTTTACTACTTCTCGATTCCGACGCCAGAATTCAATAACAACGTGGCACAGTTGCCGTTATGGGCACTGGCGGAATATTCCTATTATCAAGCACTGAATACATCGAAGCTTCGCTGGTGGGCCCTTCTTGGAGTGGCCACAGGCCTTGGCGGACTAACCAAGTATGCCATGATTGTTCTTATTTTTGCGATAATCGCTCACGCGCTCAGCTCGCATAGGACGCGGAAGGTATTCGGAGAGATCGGCCCTTATCTCGCTATCATTGTAAGCATTGTAATTGTTTCGCCGCATATCGTATGGCTGGTGAAGAATAATTTTCCAACATTTACGTATGCGGCGCATCGCGCAGGGCAAGATCGCGGCATCATTGACCGCCTCTTTGACCCCTTTCGCTTTATCATTAGTCAGCTTGTAACAAACCTTTTATGTCTTATCGTTGCCGCAACGATTGGTCTTCTACGCCCTGTCGCACTTTCCTCATGGCGTGACGACAATTTCCGCTTTTTGATCTTCCTCGGACTTGGCCCCTGCATCATAACCGCTGCGCTATCCCTCATAAGCGGATTTGGCCTCAGGGATATGTGGGGCATGCCCATGTGGGATCTGACAGGCCTGCTGGTGGTATATGCTATGAAGTCGCGCTGGCCGATGGTCTCTATGCGCGCGCTCTATGGATGGATTGCGGCGCTCTTTTTGATACTACCATTCTCCTACGTGCTGGCCACTTCCTGGGGACCAGAGTGGGAGGGTGTACCAACGCGCACAGAGTGGCCAGATCGCGAAATGGCTCAAACTTTCTCTACGGAGTGGAAAGCGCATGTACATGCGCCCCTCAAGATAGTTGCCGGCAACGGATGGCTTGCCGGATTGATCGCAATGCGGATGACACCTCGCCCCTCTGTCTTCATTAATGCTAGCTTCCGCAAATCCCCCTGGATTACCAAGGCGCAGCTAAAGCACCAGGGAGCCCTCGTTGTCTGGCAGATTAGAAAATCCAAATCACCTCCCTCGGAGCTCGATTTGAAGGGATTGCACGTAATGGGTCAGAAAACCTTCGCCTGGCCGCGAGAACCTTCTACCCCACCATTGAAGGTAGGCTGGGGCATCCTGCTCCCGGGTTCCTGACGGGGCGGAGCATTAGACGATCTTTGTGCGCTACGGGCGGAGTGACCGTGACGCTCATAACGCAATAAGCTCTATCTGGCCAACTTTTGAACATCTTCAGCGGTTGAGCAGCCAAAGCACAAGCGAGAGCAGCAAACTTACGATAATGCTAGTGGTAATCGGAAAGTAAAATGACCAACCATTGCCATGAATGTGAATGTCGCCTGGAAGATGTCCTATCCCAAGCTGACGAAACCAAGGCCATAGCAGACCAACTACTAGTGTGATGCCGCCGATGATGATCAGTCCACGCGCCATCTCGTCCCCATATGGCGTAGTACGAATAGAAGCCTGCACCTCCCGCTATTGCCTTGGCCCGCATGTCTCTTGTAGGCGATGCTTGGTGCCCGGCGGAACCGAACCTGGACGGACCGGTCAACGGCAATTGAGGGCGGTTCGCCACGCGTGACGTCACACGCGCGAATTTTCCGGCCTATCAGGCGGCCTTGAGCGAATCCATAAGAAAGATCGTCCGGATCTGGAGGCTTTCTGACAGATAGATCAAAAACCATACAAACAGGCTCCGGCATGTAGCCCTGAATTTCAGGGAAGCCCAATGACAACGTACACCATTCTGTCGTGGATCGGCAGTGGTCTTCAAATACTGGGTGCAGCTAGTCTCGCTGGCCGCTTTCTGACACCACGCGCGAGCTATGCCGTGATGTTTCCTGGCTCTCTGCTCTGGTTGAGCTTGAGCATCCACACCAATGACTGGGCGCTTGCCGCAATGCAGGCCAGCTTCACAATCATAAATGCAGTTGGGCTCATAGCGTGGCGAACAAGCTAGCTTTGCTCTGCAGGCTGATCCTTGCGACATTAGTCAGAAGTGAGAGGTTCACCCGACGATTGTACAAATGGCGCTTCATCATCAGGCGGATAAGTTCCAACACTCCCCAGATATCATCGTGCTTTTACAGTTAGGTCAAGTTCCATAGGCATAGGACATTGATGCCAACACCTGTATAAGATCGCTCTGTAAATTCCTGCATGTAAACCGGCGCGGAACTGGAATTTAATCGACGGCTCCTTGCATTTGTACGCGATAACAGCGAGCGTATCAGACACTTTCCGGTTTAAACCGGTGTGGACTGTGAATGCGGTCAATAGGCGTCTATTAAGGCGTTCAATCGTCTTGTCTATTCACAGAATACGCGCACCTTAACTTTCTTGCTGGGTTGGTCGACGTCGATCGTAAGATCTTTAAGTTGCTCAATGAGTTCCTCGAGATTCGCAGGCTTAAGCTGGTTTATGTCAAAGACTATGCCCTGCTCGTGCAGGGCATTGTTCACATGCTCCCGCGCCACCGGGGGTATCAAGCTCGTTAGACGCACGCCAGCGCGCAACAGCTGCAACGGCACCCTGATATTGACCTTGGTGAGTCCGTCAGCAGAATCGTCTGCCTCATTTGCCTCGACCAGCACACGTAGATACTTCGGCAAACCTCCTGTAGGACGTGGTGGCTCGACCACGTCGGCTCCTAGTGCGGCGATAAGTCGGTCTGCATCCTCCGCGCCAATTTTCCCGTCGGCAAGCATTTCCAGAATCTGTTTGCGATTATCACGCATGGCACCATCCTCCTAAAGAAAGCGGATTAAGACGGCCGAGTTGGCACGTTCGACGTCGATCATGGTTCCGGAAAGCGCGCTCAGCACGCCGAGAATCGCAGCCAAAGTACGGACGGGACGAATACCTGCCATCGCCAACCCAACGATGGCGAACGGCAAGACGATTAGCCCGACCGGCAAAACAAGCAGCCAAAGCAGGAACAATGGCAGCCAAAGGCGCATATGAACTTCGCGATGTCGAACCGAAAGCTGAGCAAGTAACGGTGGCATTATTTCAACGCCTCCAACTCGGCGATGGCATCGGCGACCGAAATCTCTCCGCGTCTAAGTCGATCCAAAATCTCGCTACGACTGGGCAGAGCCTCAGTCTCGACGAAGCTGAGTGCCTCGGAAATACGGTTCAGCCGAGCCTTGACCGTGGGATAGCTGACACCAAAAACGCGCTCCATCTCCTTGATAGAGCCGTGGGCGCGGACGAAGGCCGCGACAAAAACCTGATCGTCCGCCAAAAGTTTGGCCAAGTCTGGCAGCATAAACCGCCCTTCCACGGCTACGCCGTTAGACAGCCGCACCCTCTCCACCGTGAAAGGTTGATCTCCGATGAGGGAGGTCAGCACCTGCCATTCCATTAGATCGTCCATGGGAGAGCCCCGAAACTTCCGCAGAAAATATGACATTCATATTATTCAACTTCAACGCCTATGAGATCAATTTTTTTAATTTGTGTTGCCACTATATAAAAATATATCCAATAAATCCTTCGCCTCAAGGCCTTGGTTGGCACCGTGGAACAAAATTACTCGGCGCGACGTGGTGCCGACTGAACATCCAGGGGCAAGCGTCCACAGCCTCCGTCAGACGCTGGGAGTAGTCGGGCCTTGCGCGACCAGCCCAAACTTGCGGCTGAACTCGCAGAATGCCTATGAGTTGACAGTGCTCAGGGTAAGGGTGGCTGGTCAGCCGTGTACAATTGCACCGCTTCCAGAAGGATGAGCAGGTGCAAGCTGGGCCAACTAGCCCGCAGGGCTCGTAAAAGTCGTCACCCTGGCCCAGTTCCGCGCTCGCTTACCCACTGTCGCTCCACCCTAATAGTGAGGGGGCTATGCGGATAAGTGGCGCGCTGCAACAACCTTCAGATGCCTGACATAGCCTAACCAGTCCCCTTTGGCAGCTAAACCACCCGGTGGGTACGATAGGCTGGCTGGCCGGGTCGATTGTGGCGCCTGACAAAATCGGCGGGCCACAGATGTGACCCAACCAA
>JAGWRJ010000916.1 GCA_028869725.1 Alphaproteobacteria bacterium
ATAGGCTGGAAGCTGCACATTGGCTTTCTGGCCCACATGCACTTTCTCCAGGTCTTCTTCATACACTTTGCCAACCACGCGCATGCGCGTGCGATTACTCAAATGAAACAGGGTGGTGTCGGGGTCCACCGCCTGCCCGATAATGATGTTGCGCGCGTCAATCACCCCATTCATGGGGGCACGCACCAGGACGGTAGGCGGGGGATTACCGACGGTTCGTGACTGGATCAACGCCAACCTGTCGCCCTTGCGCACGGCATCCCCCAGGTTGGCGTATACCGCGTCCACCCGGCCGCTGATACGTAGGCTCACATCGGCTTGTTCATTCGGTAAGGCTTTTACCTCGCCGTACACCCTGAGAAGGTCGGCGATGAATCGCGGGCGAACCTGTGCAAGCTCGACGCCCAGTGCCTTTGTTTGAGCGGCAGTCAGGACCACAGTGCCCTGCGTGGCAGCGCCGAGCTTGAGCTCCTCGCCGTGAGCAAATCCTGTTGCTGGCAATGTGACCGCGAAAACCAGCGCCAGTGCGGCGGCTGCAATCGTGCGAATATGATTCAACCGCATGTTAGTGATCTCCAAATTGACCGGTAGAGGATTCCACGGGATGTGTCATGAGCGGCGCCCAGGTGGCGGTGGTGGTGTTGAGGGCTGCCAGCGCCTGAAGGTATTGCCCCAGGGCGTCGGTATACGCAGTGTTGAGTTCGTTTTCCTGGCGTTCGGCTTGAATGACCTCGACGATGGAAACCTGCCCCTGGCGGTAGGCGTTACGCGCCAAGTCCGCATTGCGGCGGCTGAGCGGCAAGGTATCCTGGGTGTAGGCATCGAGTGCGGTCAGCAGCCGCGTCACTTGGGCATATTCGCCCGCGAGCCTGTTTTCAATGCGCAGCCGCAAGGCCGCCAACTGATCGCGCGCGCTTTCTTCGTTCGCCGTGGCGGCCGCAATGGCTCCCTGGTTGCGATTGAAAAGCGGCAGGGGGATGGAAAGCGACAACATGAGCGCTTTGTCCGCGGGTTGAGACGGAGCGCCGGCAATCACACGCCTGTCCTGCTGGACGCCCAACGACAAGTTCCAGTCCTCCCAGGCAGAAGAGTTGGCGAGCGCGCGCTCCGCGTGCGCCCGATCGGCCGTGAGAGCAAGCAGCCGGAGATCCGGCCGCTCGTTGAGCGCTTGCGTGATGAGATGGGTCAGAGATGGCAGCGAGGTAACGGGTGGTGGCGTGCTTTCAAGCGTGGGGGTTGCGCTCGGCGGCAGCCCCATCAGCGCCGCGAGTCCGGCGAGAGTTGCGGTCCGCTCGCCGGTGAGCACAGTGCGTTCCTGACGCAACCGTTCAAGTTCGAGCTTGGCGGCATTGACATCGAGTTCCGAGACTTCGCCTGCTTTCTGTCGCGCCTGTGTGGTGCTCACCAGGGATTCATCAATGCCGATCAGCCGGTCGCGTAATTTGATCTGCTGATCCAAAGTGACCACCCCGTAAAACGACGCAGCCACTTCACCGAGAAGCTGGCGTTCGGCCTCATTCACTTCGGCAAGCGCGCGGGCCACGTCCACGCGGGCCACGTCCTGGGCGCGTCCAATGCGTCCGGCGATGGGAAAATCCTGGCTGATGCCGAGCGAGCGGGTGTACTCGCCCGCATTGTTGAAAGGACCGCCGGTGTCATTGCTGAGGACCAAGCGCGGATTTGGCCAAAGTCCTGCTTGTTCCAACCGGCCGCGTGCCGCATCAACGGCACTACGCGCAGCACGCAGATCCTGATTGCGAA
>JAGWRJ010000077.1 GCA_028869725.1 Alphaproteobacteria bacterium
TCCAGGCTCAGACGCAGGAACAGGTGCGCTTGGAGGCGCTCGCGAATTTTCTTCAGGTTCCTTCGCAGCAACTTGTGATCGATGGGAAGGACGTGCTTGGCACAGCTCCGACCACGACTGAGAACGAGGCTCCAATAGAAACCCACCCACAGGCCGAACAACTTGCCGCACTCCTCAATCAACAGAAAGAACAGGTCCATTTACTCAGCAGGTCGTATGTGCCGACTTTTACGCTTTACGGATCTGCTTCAGGTTTGGGTGCCGGGTTATCGAGCACTTCATCTCCGACGTTTCTTGGCGGGAGTTCCGGCCTCGCTCCCACTGAACTTAACTGGATGACAGCCTTTCAGGTGACCTTCCCCGCTTTTCAGATTTTCACCATTCACCAGCAGAAGGAACAACAAAAGGCACAGGTATTGTCGACGCAATCTTCCTATCAGCAGATGCTGGGAGATTTGTCTGCACAGGAGAAGCAGGCCCGAGCCATGCTCGATGGGGCGCGTCGTGTCGCCGAGAATACGCCCGTTGAGGTGTCGGCTGCCCGAGACAGCGAAAGACAACAACAGGCGCGATACAAATCAGGTCTTGCGACGGTCGTCGAGGTTTCGACCGCTGAAGCGGCTCTTGCACAAGCCGAGGGGGATGACGCTCTGGCACGCGTAAACGTCTGGCGAGGCCTCGCCGGAGTCGCAGAAGCTCAGGGCGATTTGACGCCATTTATTCAGTTGCTGAACAAGCAGCCGTAAAAGGCCTTTGCGAGGAGTAGGAACCTATGTGGCTTATTCGAGCAGCTCTACGCAGACCCGTTACAGTGATCGCCTTTGCCGTTGCACTTGCGCTTTTGTCCGTGGTGGCTCTCTTGCGCACGCGAATTGACATCTTCCCCGGACTCGATCTGCCCACCATCTATGTTGCGCAGCCTTATGGCGGCTTGAGCCCGCAACAGATGGAGGGGTTCATCGACTATTACTACGAGTACCACTTCCTCTACATCAACGGGATTCAGAGCGTGGAGGCAAGATCGATTCAGGGGACGGGGCTCATACGTCTTAATTTTCATCCTGGAACCAATATGAGCGAGGCGCTGGCTCAAACTATCTCCTATGTCAACCGCGCACGAGCTTTTATGCCTCCCGGAACGGTCTCGCCATTCGTTATCCGGTTCGACGCCGGAACACTGCCGGTCGGATACATGGTTTTCTCAAGCCCTTCGCGTACGTTGTCCGAGATCCAGGACCTAGCTCTGAATCGCGTGCGGCCCGCCTTTGCAACCCTTCCTGGCGTCTCGTCGCCGCCTCCGTTCGGCGCGAATCAACGCACCATTATCCTCAATGTCAACCCACAAAAGATACGCGCCTACGGGATGTCTCCCGAAGATGTTGTGCATGCCCTCAGCTCCGGCAACAGTATTGAGCCGGCAGGAAACGCAGATATCGGGACAACCAACGCGCTGGTCACCACGGATTCGACGGTGACCGATTACGACGATCTGCTCAATATTCCGCTGCATCTTGGTTCCGGTGCGGCGGTTTACATGCGAGACGTCGCCAGCATCTCAGATACCTCTGACATTCTGGCCGGATACGCGTTGCTGAACGGAAAGCGTACCGTTTATATTCCGGTGACCAAGCGGCCCGACGCATCCACGATCACGGTAGTGAATGAGGTGCGAAGCAGTCTTGACCGCTTCCAGTCGCTGATCCCTTCCGACATCAAAATCACCTACGAATTTGACCAATCGCAATACGTGCGCGCTGCGCTGGGCTCGGTGTTGCGCGAGGCGCTGATCGGCGCCGCTTTGACGGGCCTCATGATCCTGCTTTTCCTTCGCGACTGGCGATCTTCTCTGATCGTCGTTATCACCATTCCATTTGCCCTTCTGTCCGCTGTGGTCGCATTGAGTGTTACGGGTCAGACCATCAACATCATGACCTTGGGTGGGCTGGCTTTGGCTGTCGGCGTCCTGGTAGATGAAGGCACAGTGCTGCTTGAAAACATTCACGTGCATCTGGAAGAGGGGGAGACCAAGGCGCGAGCCGTCCTTCTGGCAAGCAAAGAGGTCGCAACACCCCGATTCCTCGCAATGATTGCCGTATTTGCCGTGTTCCTGCCCTCGTTCTTCATGACGGGACCGGCGCAGTCGCTGTTCCTGCCCCTTTCTCTAGCCGTCGGCTTTTCGATGGGAACTTCGTATGTCCTGTCA
>JAGWRJ010000917.1 GCA_028869725.1 Alphaproteobacteria bacterium
AAAGACCAACGCAAAACCATCCGCTACTGCCGCATCGTGATCACCTTCGCTATAATTCTCTGACCGCGCAACACCACCTTCCAGACCGATCACGTTCACCGAAACGTCTGATCACCATCACCGAAATACGCAGTCTGCCTCGAAAACACCGACGACCATGAAAGGAACCATGCATTCCTGTTCACGCAGGGCGCATGGACGCTCGCGCCTGCTTATGACATCCAGCCGCAGATGCTCGGTATCGGCTACCAGCAACTGCGCGTCGGCGCCGAAGGGTACGCGCCCACGCTATCGAACGTGCTATCCGAAAGCCGGCGATTTTTGCTGAAGGAGTCCGAAGCAAAAAAAATGCTGGATGCGGTGGTGAAACAGGCACGGGAGTGGAAAGCCTGTTTTGTCGCGGCAGGGGTCAGTGCGCGGGATGTGGAGGTTTGTGAGGGGTTTGTGATGAGGGTGGCAGGGGGGTGATGGCGGGGGATCGCCGTTGCTGTGTTGTTATCGCGCGCGGAGTGGCTCAGATTTACTTTGCGTTTGACAGCCTCGTCGGTCCCGTGTTGGTGATCTCTTCAGCGGACCGCGTCGCCCGCTCATTTTCATTCTTCAAATTGCGCTGCGCAAAGCGACGAACTGGTTACTCGGGCCTTCCGACCGCAGGTCGAGGTTCGCACTGTTCGAAACCACGTAGGCCAGGGGCCGCGTCAGGGTGAACGGGAACAGCACGGGCAGCGACTGCAGGCTGGGTACTGAAACGGGCTTGCCGGCGTAGCGCACTGCCGCCTCGATCAACCAGGCAGTGAGTTCGTCGTTGTCGATCGCGGTTGGCGCCAGCCGGATGACCCGCTTGCCTTTCTCGACCCGCTCCACGGCGCCCCAGCTCGCCTGGCTCTGAATGACCATGTTGGTCATACGTCGGGTGCCTTCACGCTCCCCATAGGTTTCACTCATCCGCCGATGGACCTCGGCGGACGCGCAGTCGCCCTGGATGGCGGACAGGCGGCCCACCAGCTCGGCTACCTTGCCAAAGAATGGGTAGGTCGCCACGGACATGCCCCAGCACAGCGCCGCGACCGGTATGTCCGGCTGCGTCTTGTGGATGGCCACGCCGCGATCCGCGTAATGGACCAGTTCGGCGCGCGGCTCCAGCCACAGCCGATTCAGTACGGTGCGTGTTTTCTTCTTGGCTTCCACGCCAAGCCCGGCTGCGTCGAGCAGTGCATTCAGATCATCTAGCCCAGCCACGCCCGCACGAATATTCAGTGCCGCAGCCGCCCAATCAAGCTGAATGAACCGATCAAAGCCTATTTTTGGGGCTGATGAATTCATTCGGTACCAATCACATAACTGACTTTCACAAAGGGCACGATCAACTCTTCGATCGACACCCCGCCGTGGACCACCACCTGCTCGCCCTCCGGCACAAAGGCGGTTCGTCCGCCTGCGAATAGGGGCATGAAGTTCGCGGGTAGTCCAGCGATGTCCAACCTTACTGTGCTGGGATATGCCGCAGCGGAAGCGGCCAGCAACGGATCACTCCGGTAGACCCGCACGCGCTCACCGCGCGTCTCGGCAATCACGCCCTGGCTGGGTCTGCCGACGCCAGTCGACTCAACGTTACCATGGTCCGCCGTGAGATAGATGTGGTATCCCTTGTCCAGCAGAAGCGAGAACAGCCGGTCGACGAAACCGGTCATCAACCAGTTGCTGATCCACATGGCGACGTCCTTCTTGGACCGCTCCTTGTGGAGCCGATCGTCCACCTCATCGATGACCAGGCCCACCACCTTCGGGCGCCGGTCGTTCAAGTCCGCCTCAAGCACATCCAGTTGATCAATCTGGCGCAGCGCACGTCGATACATCACTTCATTCACGTTGACGCCTTCGTTCTGCCAGAACGTCCTCCACAAGGATTCCTCCTTGTCCGTCCTGTCGATGGAGTCGTCGAACTCGCGCGGCTTCAGGCCGGAGAACAGCGCCTGGCGCGACACCGACGTCACGGTCGGCAGCCATGCGAACGCGGTTCCTTCGTCGAACGCGAATCGCTTGGTGGTGGCGACAAGGCGCTCGCGGATCTGCACCCACTGGTCGAAGGCCAGCCCGTCGAAGACCAGCAAGGCGACCTTGGTTTCTCCTGCGGACCGCCGATGGCGCAAGAAGCGCGGCACGTGGTGCACCATCACCGGGCCTTTGGTCACCGGCTGCAGAATCAGGTCGGCGTAGTGCTTGGCTGCGACCCAGGCTTGCAGACCCTCGTCTGATTGCGCCTGCAGGGCCTTGATCCGTTCCCGAATCACGGGCAGGTGTTCGCTACCTTCCGTGCCTGGCAGACCATGCGTGCGGGCCAGGATCTCGCCGTAGCGCTTGGCGAACTCGCTCCAGTCCTTGTGGGAAGAGGACGCCGTTGGCGTCGTCTCGATCAGGCCATCGATGCCTTTGAGCACCAAAGCCTGCAACGCCGCCGGGTCCTGAACAATGCCGGCCTTGATCCAACTTGGCATTCCCGCCGGAACGCTGTGTACCGCCAACGGGTGCAGGCTGCCGTCGAGGAACATGGAGTCGACCAGCACCTGCACATCGGAGTGGTCGAACGGGATCTCGATCTTGGCGACGTAGTCTGGCGGTGGCGGTTCGCCCGTGCGCGTGCCATCCAGCCCCAGGGTCTTCAGATAGCGATACCACGCATCCTGCGCCACGCGCAGCAGCGCACTCTTGGATGCCAGCCATGTGGCGACGGGTTGGTCGGCGAACAGCCCCTTGCCTTGAATGATGCCTGCCGCGTGCTGGGCGAACAGGGGCGGCAACGAACGGTTGGCGAAGTGAAGCCGCAACAGCTCCCGCCAGAAGTCCACCTGGGTGCGGATAGACCTGGGCGCCAGTTGGTAGACGTGTTCGAGGATGAAGTCCTTGGACTCGTTCTCGCCCCGTGCATTCTGCAATTCCGTCTGGTGGGCATGAAACAACCCGGCAAGATGCTCCGGCTCGACTTGCTGCACGGCGCTGTAAGCCAGCTTGGGGAACAGATCGGCAAGGCTGAGGCGCACCACACGACCGTGATGCACGATGTCCCAAGGCAACGCGTTCGCGTCGGCGCTACGCAGATGCAGCACCAGCGAGGGTGCTGGCCCTTGCTCACCCCGATCCCATGCCGCGCGGTAGCGTTCCTCATATTCCGCGCGGAAGGCAAACGGGTCTTCGTACAGCATTAGCTCAAAGCCGCGATCGCGCAGCTCGGTCAACAGCTTCTCGTCGAGCAACACATCATCAGGGTCGCACGCCACCCACAGCCGGGTGAGGTCGGCTGTGAAGTGGCTCAGGATGCGTTCCGTCCAAAGGCTCATGTATCACCTCCAACGCGCACCATCATCACGGCATTCAAATCCGGCACGCTGGCCTCCATGTCGTCCAGGGCGGCCATGCGTGCATCGTGTTCATGTTGCAGTCGCTTGCGCCGGTGCTCTCGCACGGCGGGCAGGCCAATTCGTCCAATCGCCTGGCTTCGTGCCTCGAACGCATACACCGCACGCTCGCGTTCTTCCTTCAGTCGGGCGCGGTGTTCGGTCAGCAGCTCGGTGAAGATCCGTTCACCCTGGGTACTGGCAGCCGCATGCGATGCCTCGAACCACTTCACCGACTCCTCGGCACCGGTGACGGCATGCACGTCCACAGTTTCAGTCAACAGCAGATCCCAAACGCGCTTGGCGGTCGGCACGAAGGGGCGGCCTTCCTCGTTGATGAACACCGGCAGGAAGCGCTTCCGGCTCAGGCCTTCGGCCGCCAGGCTGATCTCCCACAGCGACCAGATGCCGCGTACCGAATCCGGAAGACCGGTCACGCGGATCACCGGCAGCGGCTGGCCGGCGACAAAGCGTGGCAGCTCACTGATCACAGCCCGGGCGCGAGGGTCTTCCATCGTGACCCATTCCAACTCCGGGTTCTCATCCGCCGTGCGGGCGTCAAAACAAGCCTGTGCCGACTCACTGCCGTCTGCCCACTTCACCCGCCACGCCTTGCCAATCTTCGTTGCCGAGCCGCCGCGCGCAGCCAGTCCGCTGGTAATGGCGCGCTCCAGCCAGAACTGCGCCGGGTGGTCGCGCCACTTGCGGGCATCGTCGGCGTCCAGATCGTGCTCGGTGGTGAGCAGGTCGCTGTTCTTCTTCGACTCCGCCAGGGTGGATCGCAGTTGCGACACCACCGCGTCGCACTCCTGCTCAATGGCGTCCGGGTTTTGCAGGCCATGCACGAACAGTTCGTCGAAGATCGGGTCGGCTTCGACCGAATCCATCACATCGGCCGCCTTGTCGACGCCAAATTCCTGCGCGATGACCTCGAGCTTTTCCTCCAGCACTTGGCGCACGCGGTGCTCCACGGTGTCTTCAAGCACGAAGTTGATGGCGCGGACCACATGCTTCTGCCCGATACGGTCCACCCGGCCAATGCGCTGTTCGATCCGCATCGGGTTCCACGGCATGTCGAAGTTGACGATGGCATGGCAAAACTGCAGGTTCAGACCTTCACCACCGGCATCTGTCGAAATCAGCACGCGCACATCCTTGGAGAACACCTGTTGTGCCCGCGTGCGCGCTTCCAGGTCCATACCGCCGTTGAGCGTCGTCACCGAGAAGCCACGGCTCTCTAGGAAATCGGCCAGCATCGCTTGCGTGGGCACGAACTCAGTGAAGATCAGCACCTTCAGCGCCGGGTCGCTTTCCTCCTGCTGCAGCTTGTAAATCAGCTCCAGCAGCGCCTCGGCCTTGGCGTCAGTGCCAGCGGCTTCGGTTTCCCGCGCCAGCTCCAGCAGCATCTCGACTTCAGACTTCTCCAGCTCCCAGCCACTGGACTGCATGGCCAGATCCACCTGGGACTGGCCGTCCAGGTCGGCCCACTCGTCGGCGCTGGTGCTCTCGAACAGGTTGGCCTGCGGCTGCGGAGCTTCAAGCAGAGCCTGGCGCTTTTCCAGTGTGGTGCGGATGGCTGCCGTGCTGGACGTCACCAGCCGCTGCATCAAGATCATCAAGAAACCGATGTGGCGCTGCTTGGCCGCCATGGCCTGGTTGTAGCCGTGGCGCACATAGTCGGTCACGGCTTCGTACAGGCGCTGCTGCGAGCCGTGGCGTGCCTGCCACGCCACCGCCTGCAGCCGGGTCACACGCGGCTTGAACAGCGGCTGGCCCTCGGCGTTGATGGAGACACGCTTCTCGGTGCGGATAACGAACGGTCGAACCCGGTCGCGGCTGACGCTGCCCTCGTCCGGGAAGGCTTCGCGGTCCAGCAACTGCATCAGCCGCATGAACTGGTCGGTCTTGCCCTGGTGCGGCGTGGCCGACAGCAGCAAGAGATAGGGCGATGCTTCAGCCAGCGCCGCGCCCAGCTTGTAGCGGGCCACCTGTTCAGTGCTGCCGCCCATGCGGTGGGCTTCGTCGATGATGACCAGATCCCATGATGCTGAGATC
>JAGWRJ010000918.1 GCA_028869725.1 Alphaproteobacteria bacterium
GATCCATCGGGGTCGAATCCTGTGAGCGCTTCTATCCAGTCATTGGTGAAGAGCGTGAGGATCGCGAGAAAGCCGGAGAGCGCGGCCAGTGCCTCACCAAAGGGCGCCGAGCTGATCGCCGCCAAATGGGCCGACAACCGCAAGGTCCCGCAGATCGCCTTCAAACCTGACTGGACGAAACACGCCAAGGCCGCGCCGTTCAGGCGCAACGACGCCATACTGGAGGTCCTGCCGATCGGCGTCCTTATCTTCCCCGGCACCGGCATCCAAGACAATCTCGCCGACAAGGCCCGCAAGATGGGCATCCCCGTCTATCGGTTCAGCAAATGCGGCGCATGAGCGCCGCTACCGTGCCCTTCACGCCGCCAGATTCACCCCTGGGGCGATGAACCTGCTCCAGACACATGACAAGGCCCTGGGATCCGGGGCATTTGGCTGCAACGCGGCTTTGCGTGAAGTGTCACACCGACGCTTGCGACGGCAAAAGACCCGCTTTGCAATAGCTGTCGATCACGCTGTCATAGAGCGCGATATCCGAACGACTGCGCGCCAGCAGTTGCGCACCGGCGACTGCGGCAAAGATGGCACGCGCCCTTTCTTCGTCTTCCTTAGGGCTGGCGATCGCCGCGCTGGAGAGAAGATTGGCAAGCCAGGCCACGTTGACATCGGCAAAGACCTGGACCTCGCGTTTCACCGCGTCGGGCAAGTCATCGTATTCAGCCGCCATAAAACTGAACAGGCACATGCGATTGCCGGTTGCGAGCGCCGAACGAAACACCTCTGGATATCGACGCAGACAATCGAGTGGTTCCGGCGTCTCAGCTGACATTGCCTCAAGCCTTGACGCCATATCTTCACAATAGCGCCTCGCCACTGCCGCGCCGAGTTCGGCCTTGCTCGGAAAGTGGTAATAGATGCTTGCGGCCTTGATGCCCACCTCGTCCGCGAGATCACGAAAATTTAGACCGTTGTAGCCATGCGCCTGCGCCGTTCGCCGGGCCGCCGCCAGTATCGCTTCCCGAGTACTTAGACCCACTCCGAACCTCGCTAATGTTCTGTCACTTACCTACCAACTGATAGATAGATGTTGACCCCGGAGAAATGAAGCGTTATCTGAATCTACCAATTGGCAGGTAGGTGGTCGCGATGAGCTTTGATAACCCGCATTGCGACGGAACCAGGTTGCCGATGATGACGGTCTACGATTTTCCAAAGGGGCCTTACCCCGCGCGCGTCCGTATCGCCCTCGCCGAGAAGAAACTGCAATCGCGCGTACGTTTCGAATTGGTTGATCTCCGCAAGGGAGAACACAAAAGCCCAAACTTCATTGCAACCAAGAACTACTCCGGCACATTGCCTGTACTAGAGCTCAGCGATGGAACACTGATCGCCGAGTGCACCGCTATTATCGAATACTTGGACAACCTTGATGGCGCGCCCATCCTCACCGGCACGACCGCCCTGGAAAAGGGCTTGATCCACATGATGAACAAGCGCGCGGAGATCGAGTTTCTTGATGCGATCAGCGTCTATTTCCACCACGCCACGCCGGGGCTTGGCCCCGATGTCGAGATCTACCAGAATGCCGAATGGGGCCTACGCCAACGCGACAAGGCGATCAGAGGCATGCACTACTTCGATCGCGTCCTGCGACAGCAGCCCTTTGTCGCTGGAGAGGCCTTCTCGATGGCCGACATCGCGGTCATCGGCGGCATGATCTTCGCTGAAATTGTAAAGATATCAGTGCCCTGGGACTGCGAAGCACTTCAAGCTTGGTACGCCAGGATGCAGGAGCGTCCCAGCGTCCAGAATCGGATGGCGACCTGAGAGCTGAACGGCTTGTGTCGCAGCACACCAGCCTCGCTTCATCAGCGCGATTCCTCGGTTCGCTCAATGGCTTGGCGCCTTCAACCCGTAAAGAGTCGGACTATGCGAAGCGTGCCGCCGCTTCGGCTTTGCCTGCACAGTGATTGCGGCCCTTGGCCGAACACATCGAGCACCTGTCAGCGGGGGATGGCCCCCCGCTCGAAACAGGAGCCGGATTGATGTCCCTCAACGACGCTCATGCCTTCGCTTTCAGCATCGCGACGACACACATGTCCGTCATCGTAATCTTCCGTGCCGGGGACGGCACTCTGTCGGTTGCGCCCGCGCACGAATACGACGGTGAGCCGTCCGCGATCGTCCGTGAAATCGATCCCTTCACTCCATGAGGAGCCAAGGCGATCGCGCCGCGCGTGGAAACCGCGTCGGCTTCCACTCCCGCGGTGTCGCATCTTTTGCTATGCTTCGCTTCGCGCCGTGGTGGTGGTGGTGGAAGGCGCGACCGTCAGGCCTTTATCTCATGGAGCGCACCGCCATGATCATCTTCGGACCACTACTCGTCATCGTCTCCATCGGCTTCTTCTGCTGGCTGCTGTTCAACCTGGCTGTCTTCGCGCTGCCCTTTTTCGCCGGTCTGACGCTCGGGATCTGGGCCTTCCACACGGGAGCCGGCGTGCTCGGCGGCATAGCGGTGGGTATCGTGGCCGGCGGCATGACCTTTGGCCTTGGCCATCTCGCGCTCGCCTTTGTGCCGTGGACGTGGCTTCGGCTCTTGATCATCCTCCTTTACGTCGCGCCCGCCGCCGTCGCCGGTTACTGCGTCACGCATGGAATCGCCCAGATGGCGATGCCTTCACCCACCTGGCAGACGATCTTCGCCATCGTGGGCGCGATCGCCGTCAGCGTCACGGCGTTCGTCCGTTTCACCGGAATGGCCGCGCCCGGACCGGCCGGACAGGGCTTGGCGCGGGGCTGACACCGTCGCGTCGGTGGGGCTGGGTCAGATCAGGCATCCGGCACGCCCGCAGTCCCCGTCATCAAAGCTGACCAGAGAGCGGCTTCGGTGCTGAATCTCGGGCCGCCATCGCAGAGTGGCCGGAGTCATGGCAGTCGTCTGGGCACTTGGATCAGATGGCATCGCCTGCGAAACCCGGTCAACGGGTTTAATGAAAAGGAGCGTGCAGCCTGAGCTTGAGCTTCGAAACGGAAAATCTGTTGGTGGCCGGGACAGGGCACAGGTCGCCGTCGATTTCACCGGCTGGAGCTTGAGGCGGCTCGATTATCGCCACGTTCTCCTTGATGTCGGCTCTGTCAGACCGAGCGCACCGAACGGCCTCTTCGATGGACTGATCTGGCCGAAGGCCGGCTAAAGCCTCGACCGCCTATGGCGCAACAGCGGCGTCACAACTTTCTTCCCCTGCCGACTGCGCCGTCATTCCTCGCGAAACA
>JAGWRJ010000919.1 GCA_028869725.1 Alphaproteobacteria bacterium
CGACCTTCTTGCATGGAAAGGCCCCATTTGGGCATGCGCAAGGGCGTGACAGCGGCCATACTGGCCCTCCTTGATCAACCGGTCAGCGGGCGAGATATTTGTCGAGGGTGCGATGGAAATGCCGGATACGAATTTCCTGGTAGTCCCCCAGATTGACCTCGCCGGTCTTCGAGGCTTTCAGCCCATCCTGAACATAAGGCAGGTTGGTCATGTCCTGATCAAAGACACTACCAAGTGCACCAAGTTCCGTCGCAGCGGACCAGGTCTCGTTTTCACCCAAAAGCTTCATCGGTACCGCACGCGGTATCTTCTGCCCCGGGGGCACACGGGAAAGGATCCGTACCTCCATCAGTGTCGAATCCTGATCCGGCCAAGGCCGCCAGCGATAGACAATATTTGGCATAAAGCCGCCCCAGGGCGCAAAATTCGGAAACACGTTGTAGACCAACGCATCCAGTAATTCTGCATCGGTCGCCTGGCTGTGATCATGTCCAGTCATTTCGGTATAGCGGGCCCGATTGACGGCAGCCATGGCCGCGCGCGCAGTCTTGCCCTCAGGCACCTTGACGCTCAGATCCGGTCCGCCTGCCCTACCGTTGTATTTAAGGAATTCATCGACAATCCACTGCTGCGGCTTGCCGGATGGGTCAAGATGGGGCGATGGCACAGCGAAGGGCGTGAGCGCGAGGTTCACGTTATCGCCCCAAATATTATAGTGCGTGTTGGCGTCGCCGGTGAATGGCAGGATCTGCGGATGGGTGATGAGTGAGTGCCAGGCCTCCATGAAGGCCTCGGCGACCGCTTTCCAGTTGGCGTGGATCACCTTTCCGACATGGATAACGGTGGTGCATTCCTCATGCCGCCAGCGTGCGAAGTGCTCCGGCAGCGGCTTCAGATACTCTTCGAGTGAACCCCCCGTATCATTCTCGCATAGGAATATGTAACCGCCCCAACGTCCAACCCGCGCTTCCGGCAGTTTCATCTTGGCATCGCTCAGGTGGCTGAAATCCCAGCGACAGGGAACTTCTTTCAAGCTGCCGTCAGTGTTCCACGTAAAGCCATGAAACGGACATTTGAAGTCCTTGGAGTACCCGCTTTCCAGGCGCAGTTTGCGACCGCGATGAAGACAGACGTTATGAAACGCACGCACCGAGCCATCATTCTGACGGGTGACAAGATAGGAGCGACCGGCGTTCTCGTAGACGACCACGTCACCCGGCTCCGGCAGGTCCTCCTCGCGCGCAGCAAACTGCCAGACATTGGGCCACATTTTTTCGAGTTCGGCGCGAAAGAAATCCGGGCTTGTGTATCGCGACGCCGCCAGAGGCTGCGACCCCATATATTCATAGGTGTGCTGCTTCAGGAATTCCGGCATCGGCTTGCTGTCCGCCGCCACCAGGTCGTCCCAACCAGGACCCGGGCACCGGGCAGTCCCACGCGACGGACTGTCTTCGAACTCTCGTGCCATACACCCTCTCCCCATGCCGTTCCAATCGGCCAATAAACCCAGCCTAGAGCCCTGAATGAAAAAAGCAAGCTTGATTGTTTTATTGAATGAGGGCTTGATGGAACGGACGGAACACCGTGACGATGCCCCGGCAGCATCGAACAACAATTGAGGGAGCCATGAGCGACGCGCCACTGATCCTGGTGGATGCACCCCGGCCATTCGTGCGCCGGCTGACACTCAACCGACCGGATAAACGTAATGCTCTGTCCAACCGTCTGCGTGGAGCGCTGTTCGCGGCGCTGGAGGAGGCCGATCGCGACGATAGCGTGCGGGTCAGCATTATCCGCGGTGCGGGCAGCTGCTTTTCCGCAGGCTACGATCTTTCGCGCGAGAGCGGACGGCACACACAGGCGCTCCCCTTCTACACCGCCGGTGGCGCAGGTGAATGGGCGCGCCATGTCGTGGAGGGCTGCTTTCGCGTGTGGGATCTGGCCAAGCCCGTGATCGCCCAGGTGCATGGCTGGTGTCTGGCTGGCGGCTCGGAACTGGCGACCGCCGCCGATCTCGTTTATGTGGCCGAAGACGCACAGATTGGCTACCCGCCCGTGCGCATGATGAGCCCTCCCGACAATCAGTTCCATGCTTGGCTCTGTGGCATGCGGCCCGCCATGGAAATGATGCTGACCGGCGATGCCATAAGTGGGCTTGAGGCCGTACGGGTAGGATTTGCGAACCGCGCGTTCCCGCCCGAGCGACTGGAGGAAGAGGTGCTGGCGATCGCAGAGCGTGTCGCCAAGATACCGACCGACGTCCAGCAAATGAACAAGCGCTCGGTACACCGGGCCATGGAGATCATGGGCCTCCGCGCCGCCATTCGCGCAGGTACCGAAATCCAGTCACTTGCCCTGACAACCGACTCAAGTCGCGCCACCTTCGCCAAGTTTCGCGATGGCGTGAAGCAGGGCCTTGATGCCCGTGACAGCGCCTTCGGCGATTACCGCACCAAAAAGGTGGATGATGAGTGACCAAAGCGACCGGCGCGCAATTCGCGAACGACTGGAGGCCTACGCTGATGCTGTGTTCCGCCGCGATGCGACAGCCTGGGCGGCGAACTGGGTAGATGACGGAGAATGGGATCTCGCAGGTACCAAAGTGCGAGGACGGGACCAGATTGTAGCGGTCTGGAACGGCGCAATGGCCCAGTTCAGTTTCGTTGGCTTCTTCGTGCAGCTGGGCGAGGTGCAGATCAGCGGCGATAGTGCCACCGCACGCAGCTACACGACCGAGTATCTGACCCAGACCGACGGGCAGCGTCGCCGCGTGATCGGAACCTATGAGGACCGCCTGGTCCGCCGCGGCGACACCTGGCTGTTTGCCGGTCGCAGCTACCGGATTTTGAACGACACAGAGGAGAAACTATGAGCCATCGCATTGTCATCGCCGGCCAGATCGATGTCGCGCCCGAAAAGCGTGACGCGGCCCTGCGCGACGCGCGCGCCCTGATCGACGCCGCTCTCGCCGAAAAAGGCTGCGTTGCATATGCCTGGACCGCCGACGTATTGGCGCCGGGGCGTATCCGGGTGTTTGAGGAGTGGGAGAGCCAGGCTGACCTCGCGGCCCATTTCGAAGGCCAGCCCTACCGCGGCATGCTCGCCCATCTCCAGGGCGTCGGGATCCTCAACGCAGTGACCCAGAAGTACCGCACCGATATTGTCGAACCGGTGTACGGTCCGGAGGGGCGGCCCCGAGCTGACTTTTTCACCGCCAAGGCGTAACTGCCATGGAGCGGCGCCACGTCATCTGCCGCGCCTGTCACGCGCAGTGCGGCCTTCTTGCCGAAATGGAGGACGGACGACCGGTCAAACTGTACGGCGATAAGGACAATGCCGCCTATCATGGATACTCCTGCATCAAGGGCAGACGGCTCGGTGCCTATCACGCCTCGACAAGCCGACTGCTGCAAAGTCAAAAACGTGTGGCCAACGGTGAATTCGCGCCCATTGCCAACGACGGGGCTATGCGCGAGATCGCCAAGCGTGTGCGGACCCTCATCGATCGACATGGTCCGCGCGCGGTAGCCGGGTATATCGGCACCCACGGCTATAATAATCTGCCGACCCAGGCGTTTGCCTATGCCTTCTTCGAGGCTATTGGCTCGCCCATGCTCTTTACGTCCGTGACGATTGACCAACCCGGCAAGGGCATCGCGACTGCACTGCATGGGGCTTGGCTTGCCGGCACCCCACGCATGGAAAGCTGGGAGGTACTGCTTCTGATCGGCACCAACCCGCTGGTTTCAATGAACGGTGGATTGGGAGTAAATCCTGCGCGCCGCCTGCATGACGCCAAACGGCGCGGCATGAAACTGATCGTAGTCGATCCACGCCGGACGGAATGCGCGGCACAGGCCAACATTCACCTGCAGGGACGCCCCGGCGAAGATGGCGCTATCCTGGCAGGTATTGCGCACGTCCTGATTGCCGAAGAGCTGGTCGACACAGCATTCGTGGCTAACGAAACGACCGGGTTCGCGGCGCTTGCCGAGGCAGTCCGACCGTTTACGCCTCGGCATGTAGCCGAACGCGCCGGCATTGATGCCGAAGATCTGGTTGAGGCAGCGCGCCTGCTTGGACAGGCGCGCAGTGGCGCCATTTCAGCGGGTACGGGCGCCAACATGAGTGGGCACGGAAACCTTGCCGAGTATCTCGTTCGCGCTCTGACCAGCATTCGCGGATTCTGGATGCGCCCCGGTGAGACCATTCCAAACCCAGGCGTGCTGATCAACCGCTTCCCGCCCATCGCAGCCACCCCCGGCCCGCAGCCGGCATTTGGCTTTGGTGAGCCAATGCGGGTGCGCGGATTGGCAAACACCGTATCGGGCCTTCCCACTGCAGCGCTTGCCGATGAAATCCTTCTGCCGGGTGAAGGCCAGGTCAAGGCGCTCTTCGTGTTTGGCGGCAATCCGATGCTGGCGTGGCCCGACCAGCTGAAGACGTTCGCTGCCATGAAGGAACTTGATCTACTCGTCTGCTTCGACCCGCAGATGTCCGAGACGGCGAGACTTGCTCACTATGTCATTGCTCCCAAACTACCCTTCGAATGCAGCTCGACGACTATGCTGAATGAAATGCTGGGTAATTTCGGACCCGGCTGGGGCTACAGCCTTCCCTACGCCCAATACAGCCCGCCTTTACTTGATCCACCGCCTGATGCTGACGTGATCGAGGAGTGGGAAGGGCTTTACCGGATCGCACAGGAGATCGGGACGCAGCTTCATATCAAGGATTTTTCGCTTCTCGATCCTGCGGAGGCCAAGGCCAAAGGTACCCATCTTGACATGCAGGCGCGCCTGAACGCCGACGATGTGTGGCAGATGCTCACCCGAAATGCGCCGCTTCCGTTTGCCGAGATCAAGGCCAAGGCGACAGGCGGGCATGTTTTTGAGAGACCAACAATGACCGTCGCAGCCCGGCCGCAGGGCTGGCAGGGTCGGCTGGACATTGGCAACCCACAGATGCTCGCAGAACTTTCCGCTCTTGCCGCCTCCGGAACCGAGCGCGACAAAACCCGGCCATATCAGGTTATCAGTCGGCGCCTTCACGATGTTCTCAATTCAAGCTGGCATGACGATCCTGTGCTGAGGCGGCGGGTTCCGGTCAATGCTGCATTCATGAACCCCGACGATATGGCGCACGAGAACCTTGATGATGGCGATGTGGTGGAGCTGGAATCGGCGCGCGCAGCCATCCGCGCCATCGTCAAGGCCGAAGCCGGTGTAAGGCGCGGCTGCATATCAATGGCGCACGCC
>JAGWRJ010000920.1 GCA_028869725.1 Alphaproteobacteria bacterium
CCCTTACCGGGCGCGGTGGCATGATCGATAATAACGTAGATACCACCCGGTTTGAGATCGCGATAAACGGCCTTGTTGAAAGCCAGCATGTTCAAAGGCCCAAAGAACTTGTTATGGAAATCGTGGTAATTATCCGCGGTCCACACGAAATCAACCTTGTGTGGAATCCTGAGCGACTTGCCAGCATTAGGCAGCGGTACGACGTTCGCGTAGGTAGCGGTGTGAGACAGCTTGGTGACCTTGGCGAGACCATTATAGGTGCGATGGCCCATGTGCATAGGCACCGGACCAGGGATGGCTTCATAGACCTTGCCCTTGGGACCAACGACTTTGCTCAGGATGCGGGTGTAGTATCCGCCACCGGGCACCAGTTCGAGAACGCTGTCCCCTGGTTTGATGCCTGCAAAGGCGATGGCCTGCGCGGGTCTGCGATCGACGTCGATTGCGCGGTCTTTTGCGGGACGTGCAGGATCATTGACCGCAGCGGCAATGTAGGCCGGTACGGACGATGCCGTGGCAGCAAGTACCGGCGCCAAAGCGCACGCGCCAACAATTGCCGTCATCGTAGCTAGGGTACGGATTTTGAGCATGTGCGGCTTTCTCCTCATGGTTACTTCAAAATTGGGAAATATTTCGCACGCGGGGATTCGGGGTTCATATGCGGTGCGCTGCAGGTTTCGCAGTTAATTGAGAGTAACATTTCGCACAGGTAGATCCTAGGGGCGTGAGGCAGCTGGATTTCTGACCCGGGCCGTGTCCTGGGTGATTGCCGTAAGATCAGGCGCGGGCGTGGGTTTCAGACTGGAACCGTAAAGCAGAAGGTCGCACCAGCTTCGCTGCCAGGCTGGACCCAGATTCTCCCGCCATGACCCTCGATAATGTGGCGACAGATCGACAGTCCCACACCCATGCCGTGCGACTTTGTGGTGTGAAACGGCTTGAAGAGGTCCGCAGCGATCTCAGGAGCAAGGCCCGGGCCACTATCGTTCACTCTGAATTCAATCATCTGCCCGTCATCTACTTTCATGGCGGAAACGGTGACAGCCTGAATTTCCGAGTCTTCCATTGCCTCGAATGCATTTCGAAGAAGATTGAGAAGAACCTGCTGGATCTGGACCTTGTCCACAGAAACAGGCGGTAAATCCTTGTCCACCGCGAGTTGCAATTCGATAGTACGATACTTGGTTCCCATACGCGCTATTTCGATGGTTTCCTCGATGAGCGGTCCCAGATACTCGATGGTGCGAACCGGTTCAGTTTTGCGTGCAAGCCCCCGGATTTGCTGAATGGTCTGCTTGGTGCGCGTAATCTGGGCTTCGGCATTGGTGACCATGTCGAACGCCTTTTCAGGCAGCGCATTGTCGGGCTTCAGAAACCTTCGTGCGGCTCCGAGATAGTTACTTGCTGCGGCAAGGGGCTGTACCAGTTCGTGGGCAAAGCTTGAGCCCATCTGACCCAGTTCGCTCAGACGTCCGACATGGGCGAGTTCAGACTGCAGACGTTCCATGCGATCCTGGGCCTGCCGACGTGCGGTACTGTCAAAGGATACGCCGGCCAGGCGCGAGATTGCGGAATCGGTGTCGCGAATAAGGCGTCCCCGCATATGGATCCAGCCTATGGTCCCGTTTGTTCGCAGCACCCGAAATTCGACGTTGAGATCGGAGTATCCTTCCCAGGCCTCCTCGAAGGCTCTTTCGAGATGGCGACGGTCATCCGGATGAGTCGCCTCTACAAGATCCTGGAAGGAAAAGTCTTCATCAACTCGTCGCCCAAACACTGCCTTGCTGGCTGCTGACGCGGTGAAACTCTCTGTCGCGAGGTTCAGGTCCCACGCGCCAAGCTGTCCGGCTTCCAGCGCGAGACGAAGTCTCTCCTCGCTGTTGCGAAGCGTGTCGCGCGCCTGTACCGCGGCGATCGCCGCAGCGGTGGAACGTGCCAGTCCTTCAAGAACCGCAACTTCGCCGTCGCTGAATTCGCGGCACACGCTCCAATAGGCACCGATGGCGGCGATGGGATGTTCCGTGCGTACGGGCGCCATGACCAGACTTTTCACGAATGTGGGCCGGTACGCATCGTGGGGAATGCGCGGATCTACATAGATGTCCGGGATGACGGCCGTCTTGCCGTTCAGCATGCACCAGCCCGAAATGCAGGCGTTCAATGGAAAGCGCTTGCCTTTCCATAGCGGACCGATAGCATCTTCTTCGACATAATGACAGAAACCTTCGTCACGCAGAACGAACGTCACGCCATCGGCGCCCGACAGCGTGCGGGCCGTGTCTCGTACGACCTGAATCACCTCCCGCAGGCTCTCGGCCGCGGACAGCCTTTCGACCACCGACACCAGCACGAGCCAGCGATCAAGGCCATCCGGGTCAGGCCTCCTGGCTGGCGAACCGGTGCTCATTCCTGTCTCCGTAAAACTGAGGCAGTACCAGATCTCACGCAGTCAACAGTGCAATACAAAATGCAGTCTTCGCAACTGTCACACCCCTTGTCCGATGCAACCCGTACGCTGCTCTTGGCGATTTTGAGCAACAACATTCCAATTGCTCCCTGAGGCTGTGTGATGCTTGTCGCCATTTGGTGACTTTTCTATGTCCTGGAGGCGCGGCTCCAGAAGTCATTGGGTCAGCAATGCTTTCTCCTGGGGGCAGGGGTTGTTCACGAACAGAGCTGGCCCATTTGCCAGACCGGAGCGGTCCTTAACGCGTCGGTCAGGATGGCGGCGTGAACCTCCGAGCCATCCGGTTGCTGCGACGCGATGACCTGCGGCGGCACAACCACAGCTTGTTCTCGATCAATATTGTGCGATGCAGAAAGACCGACTTACGCGCTCGGAAAAAGGAAGGAGGGCCGACAGGGCCTCCTTCCCCCACCTGAGAGGCCTGTCATGAAATCTGTCATTCCCGGTCGCGCCGTATTGGCCGGCGCGCTGCTCGCTTTCGCGGTTTCGGGGTCCGCTACCGCAGCGGGCAGCCCGGCAGCAACGCTGCGCGCGGCCTATAACCTGCCACCGTTGTCGGGTACGACGGCGACGGCGCACCCGAAGGCGGGAACCCACGTCGACATCGTGCGTAGTCCGGCCGATCTGCCTGCACCAGTGGGCAGACGGCCTGCGCGTCGGGTGAATGTGTATCTTTATACAGAAGAGGTCACCGGCACCTTGGACAGTGGCACCACCTACGCGTACTGGACTTTCAACGGCAAGGTACCCGGACCTTTTGTGCGCGTGCGCGTGGGGGATGAAGTTACGGTCCACCTCACCAATGATCCCGCCAGCACCATGATGCACAGTGTTGATATGCACGCGGTGATGGGGCCAGGAGGAGGTTCTTCCGCTACCCAGACCGCTCCTGGCGCGCACACGAGCTTCACCTTCAAGGCGACGACCCCTGGTCTATTTGTCTATCACTGTGCAACACCGATGGTGGCCCAGCATATTGCCAACGGCATGTACGGCCTGATCCTTGTCGAACCGCCCGGCGGGCTCTCACCGGTCGATCACGAATATTATGTGATGCAAGGCGAGGTCTACACGGACAAGCCCTTCGGCACGGCGGGACATCAGGACGCCTCCTACGCACATCTCATGGCCGAAACACCCGACTATTATGTGTTCAACGGCGCAGTTGGTGCGCTGAGCCATCAATATCCGCTGACCGCAAGGGTGGGTGAGCGCGTGCGCATCTTTTTCGGGGATGCAGGCCCCAACAAACCCTCGTCGCTTCATGCCGTAGGCCAGATTTTCGCCAAGGTGTATGTTGATGGCAGCCTGGAAAGCCCACCTCTGCGCGGTGTACAGACAGTGCTTGTACCTCCGGGTGGCGCCGCCATGGTCGAGTTCGCGCCGAAGGTACCGGGAAAATACATGCTGGTGGACCATGCCATCGTGCGGGTGGAGCGCGGACTGAGTGCGTCCCTAGACGTAAGTGGTCCAAAGCAGCCACAGCTTTTCGATCCGCATACGAATTAGGTCTGGGCATGCGGCCGTGTCGCCCGGCGACACGACCGGTGCGCCACGTCAGCTCGGATCTGGTAGCTTTGGGGCGTCCGGATTGTTGTCAGAGCAGGACAGGCGCCCTCTTTGCAGCAGCAGATCCCTCCGATAGGGGCGGACAGGCCTGCGGCTAGGCTCTGACATCCTGCATCGGGCCATCCTCCTGTGCTAGGGTTGATCGAGGTCATATCCTGACCACAGCCATCAGCGTCCTATGAGCTCTTGGTACTGGGGAGGATCATCATGGAAGCGCTCATTTCCGAGCTGAAAGGCTTGCTATCGCCGAACGCCGTGCTCGAAGGTGACGACGCGACCCAGAAGGCGCAGGGATGGAGCAGGCTTGGTGTGCCACGCGCCATAGTGCGCCCCGGATGCACGGAAGAGATAGCAAAGATCCTCCGCCTGTGTCATCGCGCAAAGGTCCCTGTTGTGCCCTGGGGTGGCAAGACGGGACTGGTTGACGGCGCATTTGCGGACAACGTGATTGCGCTCTCCCTTGAACGCATGAACAAAGTGATAGACGTGGACGTCACGGGCGCG
>JAGWRJ010000921.1 GCA_028869725.1 Alphaproteobacteria bacterium
ACAATGAGGATCGGCCGCATGGGGCAATCGGCAACGTGCCGCCTGTGGCCTTCATGACTGCTGGCAGCGCAACCAATCCGCTGCCGGAAGGAGCCCGAAAACTCTAACCTCGAGTGGTCCAACAACCGGTAGCGGCGCAATCCCGGATAGTCCCCTAGCCTCGAGCGGCTCAACAAACGGTAGCGGCGCCCCCTCCCCTAAAATCCTATCACCAGCCCCGCCAATGATGCATTTGTGACTTTGTTAGTCCAACTCCTCCACGCGTTCCACGCCGGGAATGAGCTTCATTGCCTGGGCAAGTTGGGGCGAAAAGCTCCAACCGCCAGGCAGCGTGACTTCAACCTCCTGCCTCTCATCAAGTCGGGGCACCAAAACGATGCGACCGCGGCCCTTTCCCTCTCGATCCAGTAACATCCGCACATGCTCGACCGCCTCTGTTCGCGCCAACCAGACCCGGAAACCGCCTCCGGTCAGCGCAGCAGCCGAATCCAGCAGGCTCACCTGATTCGCCGTTATGCGCAGCGCCTCCCCTTCTAGACGGACATCCGCCTCAACAAGGACCGCTCGCCCCGCCGCAAGCAGGTCCCGTGCGCGCGACAAAAGCTCCGAGAAAACCGTGACTTCGTAACTACCGCCAGAGTCCGACATGCGCACCCAGGCCATGCGTGTTCCCGTTCGGGTGAACCGCTCCTTGCTGCCTAGGACCAACCCGGCAAGTCGTACACGTGCCGCACCAGCCTGGGCTCGCTGAACGAGTTGATTGGAAGGCACCACCAGCAAGCGGCGCAGAACGGAAGCATAGGCGTCAAGCGGATGCGACGTGAGGTGAAAGCCTATGGCCTCCGCCTCCTGGGCCAGCCGATCCATCGGGGCCCAGTCCGGTACTGCCGGCAGGCGTAACCGCTCCGGCTCGCTCCCGACCGCGGCAAACAGCGCCACCTGTCCCGTCGCACGCTCCTCGTTACAGGCCTGCGCTCGGCGGATCAGCGTTTCAGCACCGGCGAATACTGCCGCGCGGTTCGCCTCCAAGGTATCGAACGCTCCCACACGGGCCAGGTTCTCGATTTGCATCTTGTTTAACGAATGCGGATCCAAGCGAGAGGCAAAATCGGCGAGGCTGCTGAACGGCCGGCTGCCGCGCGCTGTCATCATCGCCCGCATTGCCGCCATACCCACACGCTTTACCGCTGCTAATCCGTAACGAATCGCAAAAGTTCCGTCTGGCTGACGCTCCAGCTTGAAATCGGCATCGCTAGCATTGATACACGGCGGAAGCACCTCAATCCCCATTCGTGATGCCTCCTGCCGGAGAGAAGCGAGCCGGTCTGTGTTATTTATCGCGAGAGACATGCAGGCTGCGATAAAGGCTTCCCTGTAGTTTGCCTTCATCCACGCTGTCTGCCATGAAACCACCGCATAAGCTGCAGCATGAGGCTTGTTGAAGCCATATTCGGCGAATTTCGCCATGAGATCGAAAACTTCACCAGCCGTTTCAGCAGGCACGCCACGCGCCACCGCACCATCTAGAAAAATCTGCCGCTGCGCCTCCATTTCACTTGCGATCTTTTTTCCCATCGCGCGGCGAAGGAGGTCCGCTCCACCCAACGTGTAACCGGCCATTCGCTGGGCGATCGACATGACCTGCTCCTGGTAGACCATGATCCCATATGTCTCCCCGAGAATCTCCTTAAGCTCGGGGTGCGGGACATC
Organism: Alphaproteobacteria bacterium; assembly: GCA_028869725.1. Lineage (GTDB taxonomy): Bacteria > Pseudomonadota > Alphaproteobacteria > Micropepsales > Micropepsaceae > Rhizomicrobium. The sequence continues at coordinate 1,711 of JAGWRJ010000921.1, forward strand.
CCACTTCTCGCCATGTTTGCGCGCGCAATAGGCTGGGATATTGGCCATCGGGCCCGGCCGATAAAGAGCGCCCGCAGCTATCAGGTCCTCAATGCGGTCAGGACGCATCTGCCGGAGCACGTCGCGCATGCCCTGCCCCTCAAACTGGAAGATGCCGCCAGCATCACCTTTCTGCAGCATCTGCCAGGTTTTTGAATCATCGAATGGCAAGCTGGCGACATCGACGTTAATGCCTTCACCAGAAAGGAAATCCTGCGCTCTCCGCAATATCGTCAATGTCGTAAGGCCAAGGAAATCAAATTTTACTAAACCCGCCTGCTCTACATACTTCATCGAATATTGAGTAACAAGCATATCAGAACGCGGATCACGATAGACAGGAACCAATTCCATCAGAGGACGATCGCCGATCACAACACCAGCAGCATGGGTACTCGCGTGTCGATAGAGCCCCTCCAGCTGCTGTGCGATCGTCAACAAACGTGCGACTGCCTCATCCTCATCTCGCATCTGCTGCAGCCGCTTCTCGCCTGCAATTGCATCCGCCAATGAAACTGGTTTTGCTGGGTTGTTGGGTATGAGCTCTGCAACCTTATTCACCTGGCCAAACGTAAGACCAAGGACGCGACCGACATCACGTACTGCAGCGCGCGCCTGGAGTTTCCCAAAGGTGATGATCTGCGCGACGCGGTCTGCTCCATATCTTTCGCGCACATAGGCTATCACCTCATCGCGCCGTTCCTGGCAGAAGTCGATGTCAAAGTCTGGCATCGAAACCCGCTCCGGATTAAGGAAGCGTTCAAACAGAAGGTCATAGCGCAGTGGATCAAGGTCCGTGATCGTCAGGGCCCACGCGACGACGGAAGCGGCACCAGAGCCTCGCCCCGGCCCGACAGGGATTCCCTGTGACTTCGCCCATTGAATGAAGTCCGCCACGATCAGAAAATACCCCGGAAAGCCCATCTTTTCGATAACGCCCAATTCAAAGCTCAGGCGATCATCATATTTGTCTCGGTCCGTAATACCGCAATCGGACAGGCGTCTTTCGAGACCCTCAGCGGCCATTCTTCGTAAGGCTTCAGCCTCACTAAAGCCTGAATGAATTCCCGGATAGCTTGGGAGCATCGGGCGGCGCGTGTCGGCTTTCGCTGCACAGAGGCGGGCAATCGCAATCGTGTTGTCGCAGGCATCAGGTAGATCGGCGAAGACTGCGCGCATAGCTGCTTTGGTCTTAAACCACGCTTCCGACGTTACCTTTCGCCGAGCGGGATCTGTAAGCTGCCTTCCCTCGGCAATGCAAAGCAGAGCCGCATGGGCTTCATGCATCGATGGATCGCTAAAGAAACATTCGTTTGTCGCAACAATCGGAAGGCTGGCATCCTCGGCGAGCATGAGCAGACCAGGCTCGACAAGACGCTCCAGATCGCTTCCATGGCGTATGAGTTCAACAGCGACATGGGCACCAAACGCCTCTTTGAAGCTAGTCAAGAGTGAGGCCGCCTCCGGTGCCCGCCCATCTGCAAGCAGCCGACCTAAGGGCCCGTCGCTTCCACCCGTCAAGAGAAACAAACCGTCCGCGTGGCGTTGCAGATGCTTGAGTTTAATGTGCGGGCGCTGACCGGACGATGTCTCGACGTAGCCCGCAGAAGATAGATATTGGAGAGACCGTATTCCAGCAGGCGTCCGCGCCAGAGTAACAACAGGTGCTTCAGTTCCATCAATGTCCAGAAGCAATTGGCAGCCGATAATTGGCTGGATTCCCTGTGAAACGCAGGCCTGAGAAAATTCGATCGCCCCAAAGAGATTTCCTGTGTCTGCAATAGCAACGGCGGGCATGCCGGCCTTGCGCGCAAGCTCCGGAATTTTGGCACATTTAATCGCCCCCTCACTTAATGAGTAACTGCTATGAACGCGAAGATGGATGAACTCGTCGCTCATGGCAGTTCCTCGACCCGACCGTTACGTAATGTAATCCGACGGCTCATCCGCGCAGCAAGGTCCGGATTATGAGTTGCAATCAACGCTGCGACATTATGATCACGCAGTGTTTTCATCATCTCTTGGAAGACTGCGTCTGCTGTATGGGTATCAAGATTTCCTGTCGGTTCGTCGGCCAGAAGCAGCGCGGGATTATTCGCAAGAGCCCGAGCGATAGCTACCCTCTGCTGCTCACCTCCCGAGAGCCTCGACGGCGTATGATGAAGTCGGTGGCCAAGACCTAAGCCACTTAGCAGCACAGATGCCCGCTCCTGCGCTTCCCGGCTCGTTATACCCGCAATCATCTGCGGCAATATCACGTTCTCCAGAGCAGAAAATTCTCTCAGCAGATGATGGAACTGATAGACAAAACCAATCGCTGCACGGCGCAGCGCTGTACGCTCGTTGTCGCGCATCCCCATCGTAGCGCGACCGAGTACATACACCTCGCCCGCATCCGGCCGCTCGAGCAATCCGGCGAGATGAAGTAAAGTCGATTTACCGGCCCCGGATGGCGCCACAAGGGCCACCACCTCACCAGCCTGAAGCGAGAGATCCACGTCACGCAACACTTCTACTCGAGCGTCTCCGCTCCGATAGGCGTGCGCCAGACGCGATAGCCGGAGCCGAACATCATCCATGACGCAAAGCTTCCACCGGATCGGTCCGGGCGGCTCGCCACGACGGAAAGATCGTTGCTAGAAAAGAGAGAAATAACGCCATCAGAGAAACCTGCAACACTTCTTGCCACCGCAGCTCCGCCGGCAACTGCGAAAGAAAATATACCTCCGGGTTGAACAAAGTCGTACCGGTTACGTGCTCAAGGAAATGCTGAAGAGTATCGATATTGAGGCAAAATACGACACCGAGGGCAACCCCCAGGGCGGTGCCGACAACACCGACCGACGATCCAACAATTACGAAAATACGCAATACGGACCCCGACGATGCCCCCATAGTCCGTAAAATTGCAATGTCGACCGTCTTATCTTTTACCAACATAAACAGTGATGAAACTATATTAAATGCCGCAACTATTATGATGAGTGTTAAAATTAAAAACATTACATTTCTTTCGACCTCTACCGCATTGAAAAACGAGTTGTTGCTCTGAGTCCAATCGACCAGGTTGACATGGTCGCCGGCCAGCAGACGATGAAGCGCAGCTGTGGTTACTGCCACCGCATCCGCGTTATGGACGAAGACGTCGATCTGGGTCACGGCGTTTGGCGACTGAAAGAAGAGTTGCGCGGCAGAGAGAGGCAGATAGGCAAATGACGTGTCCGCCTCATTGAAGCCGACCCTGAAAATGGCAACGACTTTATATGACTTTATCCGCGGGACCGTACCAAACGCCGTTGCCATACCCTGCGGGGAAACAAGGGTGACCCGGCTACCCACGCTAAGACCAAAGCGCTGCGCCAGTCCTATCCCGATTGCAATCGCATCGGGCCCCTTGAGGTTCGCCAATGTCCCTTCGACGATGTGCCGCGAAACGACAGCAAGCTTGGCCATATCTGATTGCGTCAGACCCCGGACCTCCGCGCCAACAGCCCCGCCTCGATCAGTCGTCAGGAGACACTGCCCATCAACCACTGACAAGGCGGCTGTTACACCAGGCAACTTCTCGATCCGGGATGTGAGCTTCATGTAGTCCCGTATGGGCTCTCCAGCGGCATAGATCGCCACGTGGCCATTAAGCCCGAGAATTCGAGCAAGAAGCTCGGTCCGGAACCCATTCATTACCGACATCACGATAATCAGGGTCGCAACGCCGAGCGCGATACCGACCAACGAAATCGCTGCAATGATGGAGACGAAGCGCTCACCACGACGTGCCCGCAGATAGCGGGCCGCCATCATTCGCTCGAAGGCAAACGACATCAGCGAAGGATCTCGGCAAGGGCCGACTGGACAGAACGAATTGTCCTCTCGCCCGTCACTCGCCGTTTGATTTCTACTTCACCCGCTGCGGCCCCCCGCGGGCCGACGATAATCTGCCACGGATGGCCCATCAGATCCGCATCCGCGAATTTGGCCCCCGGACGCTCATCACGATCATCCAGCAGGGCTTCTCCATCCATACGCCCATAGAGTTCCTCAGCGATTTTGTCGCAGGCCCGATCGCCAGGCTTCAGATTGATGATAGCGACTTTCCACGGTGCCACCGGGTCGGGCCAAACAATACCGGCGTCGTCATGGCTTGCCTCGATGATGCCACCGACTAAGCGCGAAACCCCGATACCATATGAACCCATATGCGGGACTATCCGCTGGCCATCTGGTCCTGAGAGAGATAAATTCATCGGCCCAGAATATTTCTTTCCGAAGTAAAATATATGGCCAACCTCAATACCGCGGCCTGAACGACGCCTTTCCTCAGGCAGAGTCAGAAACGCTGACGTGTCATGCTTTTCGTCTGTAGCCGCATACAATGACGTCATCTGCTCGAAGAAGCGCTCGAGATCGGATGCGTTTCCATAACGATATTCAGCGCTTACCCAGTCGATCTCCTCGAACCGAGAGTCATAAAAAACCTCGCTCTCGCCGGTCGGGGCCAGAACGATAAACTCATGGCTAAGATCACCACCGATAGGCCCAGAATCCGCCTGCATCGGAATTGCCCTCAAGCCCAGACGTTGGAACGTTCGCATATACGCGAGCATCATCGTCCGGTAAGATACAACTGCCCCTGCGTAGTCTACATCGAAACTATATGCATCTTTCATGAGGAATTCCCGACCACGCATAACGCCAAATCGTGGCCGAATCTCATCGCGAAACTTCCATTGGATGTGATACAGATTTTGTGGAAGCTCGCGATATGATCGTACGCCCTGGCGGAACAGATCGGTGACCATTTCCTCATTCGTCGGCCCATAGAGAAGCTCGCGGTCATGCCTATCGCGTATTCTGAGCATCTCTGGCCCGTAAGCATCATAACGCCCTGATTGGCGCCACAGTTCAGCCGGTTGCACTGTCGGCATCAGGATTTCCTGAGCGCCAGCTGCATTTTGTTCCTCCCTAACGATCTGAGCGATCTTCGAGAGGACCCGTACTCCAGCAGGAAGCCATGCATAGATTCCAGCCGCTGTTTGGCGTACCAGGCCAGCTCGTAACATCAGACGGTGCGAAGCGATCTGCGCTTCTGCCGGTGTTTCGCGAAGAGTAGGAACAAAGCTGTACGAAAGTCGCATATTGTCTTCCCATATCGACTTATTGACTGTGTTCTCAGTAGCCTCACTCGGAGGGCACGAAGTGGCGTGGAACTTGTGGCCATCTCACCATATACGTACCGTGAACTGGCCACAGGATGCGCCGCCCTGGCTTTCGTAACACCTTACCTCAGCAAGGCGTATTACCGCCTTCGACACTCCGCGCGTGCGCAGAACGCTGAATATCTTGCATTCGAAGAGTTCGTAAGCATCCGCCACGCAGCCCTCGACTCCTAGCCGCCACCGATCAACAAATTCCAGGCTTATACGACGAATCTACCGGGATCTCCGGACTATTCGCTTCAAAGGAGCAAGCCATTGGCTGGCCGAGATAAGAAACAGCGAATTTTCAAGGGGCTTTTGTGCCCTGGCTATCGCATATAACAAATGTGGCAACCCACGTATTGGATCGACCGGATAGATATTACGGCCCAGTCTCTGGCGACGCACAGCGAGTATCTTGCGCCGATCCCTGGCCGATAATCGGTCTCCAAGTTGTTCGAATAGATCCCGTAACATTGGGAGTACCAACTCTGGCTCCCGCAGCCTATTCCGATGGGAAAGGCTCATCGGATCATATCCGATGTTCACCAGCAACTCGGGAACCATGGCGACATTCCCACGCGCTGCGAGGCGAATGAGAAAATCCTGGTCGTCCACGACATAACGCCGCGTATCAAAGCCGCCGATCGCCCGAACATGCTCCATCCTGGCCATCACCATGCTCGGCACAAAATACGAATATTCGAGCATCATCCGCCAGGCCGTAGGCCCAATCGTGGGCACTCGATTCCCATTGATCGCGGTGGCCTGACCGGCGGTGAGAAACTCCTGAGCCCCGCATCCTACAAGCACATCGCCCGGATGGCTCCGAAGGTGATCTACCTGGCGTGCCGTCTTCATAGGGAACCATTCATCGTCGGCGTCAAGCAGAGCGAGGTAGCTACCTTGCGCGATATCGATCCCGGCGTTTCGAGCGCCAGCGCTACCGCGGTTGTGCTCGAGTGCCACTATTTTGAGACGATCGCCAAAAATAGCGGCGAATTCACGTAAGATCGCCAGCGTACCATCGCGGCTCGCGTCGTCGACAGCGATGACCTCGATCGCAGGATAAGTTTGCGCCAACACCGACCTCAGTGTCGCCGCCAGCGTTGAGGACGCGTTGTAGCAAGGGATCACCACGCTCACGAGCGGGCGGTCAGTGGTCACTGGTCCACCTTCTCCATTCATGCGTCTTATGGTGCAGCATTTAGGCGTTTAGAGCTACACCCTGCATAGATGGATCGTATGACGACGCTGATCCGGTTGTTATGCTGCGTCGCACAAAGAAAAACGGGGGGATAGAATGGTGGATTAAGGGTTCTGCGTATGAATCTGCGTGACAAGATCTCAATCACGGGATACACGAAACGTAGGGCCGTAGAACAAATGCTGGAAGGCCCAGGTTTGGGGAGGAAACTTCAGCGGAACGGCAGGACGGGGCTCACGCTCCTCCTGCCGATACTGCGTTTGGAGCCCGGCGGGCCTCGCCGTGCAGTCACCGATTGACGGATGCGGACGTGTTCGGCGCCATCCAGCCGCTATCGAGTCTAACCCAGCGCTCCTGAACCACGACCCAAACTAACAACCAAAACACGGCGGCCAGAGCGGAGGTGAGGATGGCAACGCGCCACAATCGCAACCGCAACGGCACACCGCGCCAACCGCTTACGTCATCGGGACCGGAGTGTGGCCGCGATGCCCAGGGGAGCACGGCGAATAACGCCAGCCACCAGAGCGTGAAATAAAGGGCCACACCAATGAATGGTCTCATAATCGGACCAAATGCACCTCTACTTGTGGTCTTACTTTAGCGCTGCTCGCCACCCCGCGCCCCAACCGTCGACGCAGCGCTGCTCGCGCTG
>JAGWRJ010000922.1 GCA_028869725.1 Alphaproteobacteria bacterium
GTCTGGGATCAGGATAGGGACGGGCCCGTCGCGGCACACAGCGCAACCGGAACGCCGAAGTTTTCCGGAAATTTTACGGTAGAGGGCAGGCGGGCAGTTCCCGTCTTCCAGCTCATTGCCGAGCGCTATCTGAAGACAGAGTATTCAGCGGATGCGGTCGCCGCGCGCTGCGGCATCGATGCCGCCACCATCCGGCGCATTGCGGCCGAGCTTGCCCACGCCGCTTTCAACGAAGCGATCGAACTTGCCGTCCCCTGGACGGATAGTGCCGGGCGCCGCCATGCCTCGATGAAGGGCCGGCCAGTGTCGATGCATGCGATGCGCGGTATCTCGGCCCACTCGAACGGCTTTCAGACCTGCCGCGCCATTCATCTGCTGCAGGTTTTGCTTGGCACCATCGATGTCCCTGGCGGTTTCCGCTTCCGTCCGCCATTTCCCAAGCCCGTGCCACCTGCCGACAAGCCTCATGGCAAGGATGGCGGCAAACCCATGACGCCACTTGGCGGCCCGCCGCTCGGCTTTGTCACCGATCCGGCCGATCTTCTGATCGATGACGAGGGAAGCCCCGTGCGCATCGACAAGGCCTATTCCTGGGAGGCGCCCTTTGCCGCCCATGGGCAGATGCACCGGGTGATCCGCAATGCCTTTGCAGGCGATCCCTACAGGATCGACACGCTGTTTCTCTACATGGCGAACATGGCATGGAATTCGTCGATGAATACCGCCGAGACCATCGCCATGCTCACCGGCAAAGGCGATGACGGCGAATACAAAATCCCCTTCATCATCTATTCGGACGCCTATCATTCCGAGACCGTGGCCTATGCCGATCTGGTGCTGCCTGACACCACCTATCTCGAACGCCATGACTGCATCAGCCTCCTGGACCGGCCCATCTCTCACGCCGACGGTCCGGCCGATGCCATCCGCCATCCTGTGGTCGCGCCAGACCGCGACGTCCGTCCCTTCCAGAGTGTCCTCATCGATCTGGGCGCGCGGCTGAAGCTTCCCGGCTTTGTCGATGAGACCGGCGCGCCCAGATATCGCGACTATGCCGATTACATCGTCCGTCACGAGCGCAGTCCCGGAATTGGCCCGCTCGCCGGCTGGCGCGGTGCGAACGGCGAAACACATGGCCGCGGCGCGCCCAATCCCGATCAGCTGACGCGCTACATCGAGCATGGCGGCTTCTGGCACATGACGCTCCCGCCCGAGCAGCGCTTCTACAAGATGGCCAATCGCGCCTATCTCGAATTTGCGACGCAGATGGGTTTTCTGTCCCGTCCCGAGCCGATCGTCTTTCAGCTTTATTCCGAGCCGCTCCAGAAATTCCGTCTCGCGGCCAGAGGTCATGGCGCCGTGCTGCCGCCTCCATCCATGCGCACCCGGCTCGAGGAGAGCTTTGATCCCCTGCCCATCTGGTATGCCCCCTTCGAGGAGATGGCGGCAGACGGGGAGGACTTTCCCCTTCACGCGCTCACCCAGCGGCCCATGCACATGTATCACTCCTGGGGATCGCAGAATGCCTGGCTGCGTCAGATCACCCACGAAAACCGGCTGTTCGTGCACCGCAAGACCGCCGGGCGCCTCGGCCTTCAGGACGATGACTGGGTATGGATCGAAAGCATCAGCGGGCGCGTCAAAGGTCAGATCCGCCTGGTCGACGGTGTCAATCCCGACACGGTCTGGACCTGGAATGCAATCGCAAAGCGTCGCGGTACCTGGGGCCTCAAGGATGAAGCGCCTGAAGCGCGCAAGGGCTTTCTGCTCAATCACGCCATCGGCGATCTCCTGCCAGCCGATGCGCATGGCACGCGTCACTCGAACTCTGATCCCGTCACCGGGCAGGCCGCCTGGTTCGACCTGCGCGTGCGCCTCAGAAAATGCGCAGCAGAGGAGGGCGCGTTCAGCGAACCTGTATTTCATCCCATCACTCCGCCTGCAGGTCTCGGCTCGCCCCCCGAAAAGCTCACCTTTGGCGCGCAGTTCAAGGTGAGATCGCGCGCATGACATCGCTTCCGAAGACGACCGAGCGCCAGCTCGGACTTGCCATCGACCTCGACAGCTGTGTCGGCTGTCAGGCCTGTGTGACCTCCTGCAAGGAGTGGAACACGGGCGGGCACATGGCGCCCTTGACCGATCTTGATCCTTTTGGCGAAGCCCCTGACGGGGTCTGGTTCAATCGGGTTCATACCTATGAAC
>JAGWRJ010000923.1 GCA_028869725.1 Alphaproteobacteria bacterium
CAAAGAGCGCTGCATCACGATAGATGTGCCATTTGCGGGCACCCGTCACTTCACCTTCGATTGCCACATTGCGACAGCCAAGTGCCGTAGCCAGTGCTGCGAGCTCGTCGCCATAGCCGTCCTCGCTCGGTCCCACCAAACGCAGACGCCAGCCCGCGAACTTCGGCTCAATGCGTGCCCAGGCATGGATGAGTCGGTCGAGCCCCTTCTTGGGATGAAGCCGGCCGAGCGAGAGAACGTAATGTTCGCTATCGCCGTCGTGGCCAGCAACCTCCTGTGGCAGGTCAACCCCATTGGCAATGATGGCGACCGGGTTGGAAAGTCCCTGTCGGCGGATCTCGTCATATTCGGCGAGGCTGGTCGCATGCAGACATGCAGCCCTTTGCAGCAATGCTCCTTGCGCACCACGCCACATCAGCCATTTTCTGCGGGACGAAAAGCGCAGTGCCGCCTCACTCAGCATCCCACGCGGTGACACCACGAGTGGCGTTTTCGCCGCAAGAGCGGCACGCGCCGCCCAAAGATTGGGCATGAGCCAGAGCCCATGGTCATGAACCACATCGACGCTTGGTGCGAGCTCACGGACAGTGCGCCGGAACTCAGAGGACCAGCGCAGCGCCTTAAGGCCAGACGTTTGCGCGTAATCCCAGTGGGTTCTGATCTCGCGATAGCCGCCATCCACCGTCCTTTCCGCTGACGGGCTGCCCGCATCGGCTACCGATAGCAGCGTCATGCGCAGCCCAAGCTGCGCAAGCGCCGCACTCAGTCGCGGTACGCTATAGGAGGGGCCGCCATGGTGGGCTGAAAGGCCCGCGATGGTTTCCAGCACGCGCACAGGTGTTTGGCTGTCCCCGCTCATCCGCCGTATCAGACGCCGATATGGCCTGATGTATCCTGCCCCTGGTTTGCCAGGAAGACCGGCACTGCACGCTGCGCCGCGAGCTGGCGTTTGGTCGGTTTGAGATCAAAGTAGCCGGTGCGCCCAATCAGATTGGCCATAACCATCGCTCCGACAACGGCTACCATGATTTCGAGAAGGTTGCCGCCCGGGTTGATCATGGCAAGCCCCGGCATGGCCAGAGCAAGAAGCCGCCTGCTGTCTGCATCTGCGAGGGCCCGCATCACCGCCCCGTCGATACGCATCAGAATGAAGCCCAGAATCATAAAGCCGCCGATGATTCCGGGTATACCGAAATTGACATAGAATTCGAGCACCTGTCCCGCGCCGACGCTGGTTCCCTCCGCAAAAATGATTCCGGTATATTTACTGACGACGTCGCCACCACCGCCAATTTCCGGCTTGTTGGGCCAGATGGCACGCGGGACCAGGGCCCACAACGGCACCGTTGCGCCATAAGCGAGCCGCGTCAGGCCTTCTTCGTGGCGCTGGATCGCATCCGAAATCAGCAGGTTCTGGTTGAGACGACCGTTCAGCGCCGCCCTGTGCGCGGAATTGCTCAGATCCAGAAACTGGAAGTCGGTAAAGATACGCGTCGATCGTTCGGCGCGGGCAATCAGACTGCTATCCGGATTGAAGGCCAGCTGACGAATGAGGGCGCGCTGCGCCATATAGGACACGAACAGCGACAACCCGAGGTAAACCACGGTTGGTGCCAGCGTGTAATAGAGCCAGCGGGCACGTGACCGCGTGAACTGAAAGGTGACGACGGTGACGAGCCAGTTGGTGCCATAGCCAAGAAAGCCGCCACCCACGACGGTGGAAAGAGGCAGTGCCGGCAACATCCCGAAAACCCTGAGGACGCGTCCACCGGAATCGGTGGGCGGAATGGCAAACAGCTTTACCCAGAAGCCCAGGATCATCAGCGTGCCAAGCGGTGAAACCAGTGAGGTCAGCGAGGCAACGCGGAACGATAACGGAATGAGCACGAAATAGCAGAATGCGCCCACACCGATCATGCGCCAGCTGACCCGGTTATAAATCCGCAGCCTGGGCTTTGTCCCCGCACTGACCGGTTTGGAGGGCAGTAGCCGCGCGATAAGCGTTCCGACGCAGAACGCGGTCAGTCCGAGCAGCGTCGCCCCAAAGCCCTGAAACGTCTGCTGGTACATGGGGTCACTGGGTGCCAGGCCTACATTGGCCAAAACACCCGGCACATGGTTCAGCGACAAGGTCAGGAAGTAGGCAACGGACAGGGCGCCCACATGCCGCCACACCTGGGTGATCTTCATCAACACCCAGAAGAGGAGACAGTAGAGCAGCAATTCCTGGATCATGAACGACTTTCAGCGCGCCCCTGCATTACGGCGGAGTGCAAAACTACCCGATCCGGACAGACCGCTGTCCGCTTGGCCGTCTGGCGGGCAACGGTCCAGCCGCGGTCCCTTACCATGAAATTGTTTAATTTCACCAACCTGGCACCAGATGGATGCCGCCAGGAGCGAACATCGTTGGGCGGTGTCTGAAAAATCCCACTACGCCCTCAGTGCTGCCAGCGCATTGAGGCACCGCAATACCCCCTCCACCACGCGCTCTACCGAGAAGCGGGCCCCTGCCTGTGCCAGACGATCGGGATCCAGAGGAAAGAGGAGGCGCTCATGCATCCGCTCGGCCAGATCATCGACATCGCCGCAGCGAAAGCTCACGTCCCCGCCCAGGGCTGACACCATGTCAGGGGCGCAGCCCACCTCTTCGGACACCAGAACTGGGCAGCCGCAGGCCAGGGCCTCGTTGACAACAAGCCCCCATGTTTCACGCCCATCCGACGGCAGCACCAAAAGGTTGGCAGCAGCGTAGACTGCCGGCATGTCGCTCTGATTGCGAAACCCCAGCAGG
>JAGWRJ010000924.1 GCA_028869725.1 Alphaproteobacteria bacterium
ACAGCGCGATCGGAACCTCACAGGCGCTTTGTTATGGTCCACAAATTGCGCTGTGGCCAACGGTGGCGCGGTGCTCCCGGCAAGGCTAGGTTCGGGCGTTCAATGTGATTGATGGAGACGATAATGGCGGGCAGCGTCAACAAGGTGATCCTCGTAGGCAATCTGGGCAAGGATCCGGAGGTTCGGCGCCTGTCGAGCGGTGAACCGGTGGTCAATCTGTCGCTTGCGACTTCGGAAAGCTGGCGGGACAAGTCCAGTGGCGAGCGCCGCGAACGCACGGAATGGCACCGTGTGGTCATCTTCAACGAAAATCTGGCGAAGGTTGCGGAGCAATATCTGCGGAAGGGCTCCAAGGTCTACCTCGAAGGCCAGCTTCAGACGCGCAAATACACGGATAAAGATGGTGCGGAAAAATACACCACAGAGGTCGTCCTGCAGCGGTTCCGTGGCGAGCTCGTCATGCTGGACAGCCGTGGTGATGGCGGTGGCAGCATTGGCGGGCCTGCGCGCAGCGGTGGCGAGGCGCCGGCAAGCTTTGAACGCGACGACATGGACGACGAAATTCCGTTCTAGGGCCGAGCGGGCAGCGTCGCGCCCCGGCCCGCTCTGGCATTGTGGTGCTGCCGGGCTCGTGCTGCTTGCGAGCGGCTGCGCGGTGGCACCGTCCGGACAGCCCGCCCGCCAGTTTCGTTCTGCAGCTATCGCGCACGGCTATATTCCGTTGCAGCACAACCTCTACCTTCTGTGGGAGGGGGTTGGTGCGGCAACTGTGATTGCGCCCGGCATTGCCGCAACGGCAGCCCACAACGCCAATCTCATCGATCTGCACCGCGTGATCGGGCGCTCACGGCGCTATGATCTGATGTTCTTCAGCACCACGCAGCGGGGGGTGCCACCGCTCGGCGAACCGCGGCTCGGCGAGAGGGTCATCGCCTATGGCCAGGGTTTGTCGCGGACGGATCTGCGCGAGGCCACCGGCGTGGTCCGCTATACGCAGGCGGATGTTCTGCCACGCTGTCCCTCCTGCCCGGTGCAGCAGGCATTCGTCTATGCCGCTCAGGGTGGAAAGGGATTTTCGGGTGGCCCGGTGGTGGCTGCCACATCGGGGCGCATCGTGGGGATTACCTTCGGTTTTCGCAACGGGCTGGATGACCGGCACCCCAAGGCACGGCTGATGTACGCGTACGCAATGAAGCGGGTTTTCCGTGAGCTCAAGAGGGTACTGGCGCGGGCCGCCAAACGGCAAAGAACCCGTGATCACGCCACGCTTTCGCTGGCCCTGCCACAGGACAAGATGCTAGATCTTGGGTCAGAACACGCCCCCGTCAGGCGCAAGCCTTGAGGGCGAACAGAAGGGTTTGAAGTTGAGCGATTCTGAGGCTTCCGGCACGCCGCCTGCAGGCGGGGCCAGCGTGAGCCCCGTCGCCATCGAGGACGAGCTTAAACGCTCGTATCTCGATTATGCGATGAGCGTCATCGTTTCGCGGGCGTTACCGGACGCGCGCGACGGGCTTAAGCCCGTGCATCGGCGCATTCTCTACTCGATGCACGAAAACGGACGGGACTGGAACAAGCCCTACCGCAAGTCGGCGCTCATCGTCGGCGATGTGATGGGTAAATACCATCCCCATGGCGACCAGTCGATTTACGATGCCCTGGTGCGCATGGCACAGGGGTTTTCGATGCGGGTTCCCCTCATCGATGGCCAGGGAAATTTTGGCAGCGTCGATGGCGACCCTCCTGCGGCCATGCGCTACACCGAATGCCGGCGCGCCAAGATCGCCCATGCGCTGACCGAAGATATCGAAAAGGACACCGTCCCGTTCCAGGAAAACTATGACGGCTCTGAACAGGAGCCTGTGGTGCTGCCGGCTCGGTTTCCCAATCTTCTCGTCAACGGCGCATCGGGCATCGCCGTGGGCATGGCCACGAACATTCCGCCGCATAATCTGGGCGAAGTGATCGACGCCTGTCTGGCCTATATCGAGGATCCTTCGATCGGCCTCGATACGCTGACGGAGATCGTGCCCGGACCTGATTTTCCGACTGGCGCGCTTATCATAGGCAGGGCGGCGGCGCGGGCTGCCCTGATGCGTGGTCGTGGCTCGGTTCTCATGCGGGCACGTACCCATGTCGAGGAAATCCGCAAGGATCGCGATGCGATCATCGTCACCGAGCTGCCCTACCAGGTGAACAAGGCCAAGCTACAGGAACGCATGGCCGAACTCGTGCGCGAAAAGCGGGTGGAAGGTATTTCGGACATCCGTGATGAAAGCGATCGTCACGGTATGCGCGTTGTCATCGAACTGAAGCGTGACGCCTCGGCCGATGTCGTGCTCAACCAGCTCTACCGCTATTCCGATCTGCAGACGAGTTTTGGCGTCAATATGCTGGCGCTCAATGGCGGCAAGCCTGAGCAGATGAACCTCAAGGATCTGATTGGGGCATTTGTCAGGTTCCGCGAGGACGTGGTCACCCGCCGTACGCGGTTTGATCTTGCGCGGGCGCGTGAGCGCGCCCACACGCTGGTTGGTCTTGCCGTCGCCGTGGCCAATATCGACGAAGTGATCCGCCTGATTCGAGCGGCGCCGGATGCGGCGTCGGCGCGTGAGCAGCTGATGGGCCGTGACTGGCCGGCCAGCGACGTCGGCCCATTGGTCGATCTGATCGCCGATCCGCGCCACCGGCTTACGGAAGCAGGCACCATCCGCCTCAGCGAAGAGCAGGCCAAAGCGATTCTCGAGCTGCGTCTGCAGCGCCTGACCGGCCTTGGCCGCGATGAAATCGCCGACGAGGTGCAGAAGCTTGCGGTCGCGATCCAGGACTACCTTGATATCCTGAGGTCCCGGGGCCGCGTGCTTGGCATCGTCAAGGACGAGCTTGCGGCGATCCGTACCGAGTTCGTCACGCCACGACTGACTGAACTGATTGAAGCCGATCTCGAGCTTGAAGACGAAGATCTCATCGAACGCGAGGAGATGGCCATCACGGTCACCCATGGCGGCTATATCAAGCGGACGTCGCTGGCCGAATATCGGGTGCAGGGCCGCGGTGGACGCGGACGCTCCGGCATGGCGACGCGGGACGAGGATCTGGTGACCAAGATCTTCGTGGCCAATACCCATGCCTGGCTCGTGTTTTTCTCGTCGACCGGCATGGCCTACAAGCTCAAGGTCTGGAAACTGCCCGAAGCTGCGGTCGCTGGCCGCGGCAAGGCCATGGTCAATCTGCTGCCTTTGGAAGCGGGCGAAACCATCACCTCGATTCTGCCGCTGCCGGAAGACGAAGGCGCCTGGGGCAAGCTGCATGTGGTGTTCGCAACCCGGCACGGCAATATCCGGCGCAACGAGTTGTCCGACTTCGTCAACATCAATCGCAATGGCAAGATTGCCATGAAGCTCGATGATGACGATCGCATCGTCGGTGTCGATCTGTGCACCGAACAGGACGACGTGCTTCTGACGACAGCCTTCGGCAAGGCTATCCGCTTTCCCGTCACCGATGTGCGCGTGTTCAAGGGTCGTGAGTCGACGGGTGTGCGTGGGATCCGCCTGGCAGAGGGCGATCACGTCGTCAGCCTCGGGCTCTTGCATCACAGCGATGCCACCAGTGCTGAGGCGAGGGCTTATCTCAAACAGGCCAGCGCGGCGCGCCGGGCGGCGGGCGAAGAGACCGAGACGGCGCTCGAGGAAATCCCCGAGGACGCCGAAGAAGGAGGCGAAGAGGCAACACTTTCGCCCGAACGCTATGCGGCCTTGGGGGCACGTGAGCAATTCGTGTTCGCGGTGTCGGAAAACGGCTTCGGCAAGCGCACCAGCTCGTACGAATATCGCGTCACGGGGCGGGGTGGTTCCGGAATCGTGGCCATGGGCATGGGACGCAAGAACCGCGTGCTGATCGCCGCCTTCCCCGTGGAGGAT
>JAGWRJ010000925.1 GCA_028869725.1 Alphaproteobacteria bacterium
GCCAGTTCGATACCGTGCTGGTGCGTCGCGCCACCGACAAGCTGAAGGAGGCCACGGCCGAGTGGGCGACCTACGCCAAGCAGCAGGAAAACGGCGAAACGGTCTTGCCGTTGATGGTGCTGCAAGTGCCCAACGCACCCAACCACAACGACATCGGGCGCGCGCTGGACGCGATTTTCCAGCAGTGGGGGGAATTGCCTGAGAACTGTGTAGCTCATGTTTTCGGCGAGCACACCACGCAGACATTCGGCAAGTATTCCGTGCCCTACATTTCTCCGGAGCGGGTACAGGACGAGACCTGGGTTCGCGTGCTGATCGCCAAGGATGCCATCAGCACCGGCTGGGACTGCCCACGCGCCGAAGTGATGGTGTCCTTCCGCCGTGCAGTAGATCGCACCCACATCACCCAGTTGCTCGGGCGCATGGTGCGCACGCCCCTAGCGCGGCGCATCCCCGGAAACGACCGGCTTAACTCGGTGGACTGCCTGTTGCCATTCTTCGATGAGGAAACCGTCAAACAGGTGGTGGATGCGCTGATGCAGGGTGGCGGTGATGTGCCGCCGCTGGGGCGCATCCTGATCAACCCGAAGGAAATGAAGCCGAATCCGGCGGCAACGGAGATTTTCTGGCAGAAATTCGTTTCGCTGCCTTCGCAGACCCGCCCGCAACGCGGCGCGAAACCGCCCATCCGTCTGACTGCGCTGGCACTGCAACTGGTATTGGATGGTTTGCTGGAAGGTGCGGTTGGCAAGGCACACGCAGCCATGCACAAGGTGCTGGATGATTTTCTTGCCACGCGTGTCGAGGACTTCTCCAGCAAGCGCGATGCCGTGACCACGGTTGAAGGCCGCACAGTGCTGGCTGATTTGCTTAATAAGGAAACAGACTCCAAGACATTCCAGACCGAAGCGGACGAGGTGGTGATCAACGATGCCTACCGGCGCACAGCGCGCATCCTCAGTCCGGACATCGCGCGGACGTATACGGAAGTGCTGGCTCGGCGCAAAGCTGACGAGGATGACGAGGACGAATTTATCGATGCGCTGATTGAAGCGCGCGAGGACATTGGCGCGCTGGGCCTGATGGAAAACCTGGCGGTGATCTTCGACGCCGAAGCCAAGAAGCTGTCCGATGCCTGGCTAGCGGAATATCGAGAGCAAATCAAGCAAATGCCGGATGACCGGCAGGAAGCCTATCGCCAGATCAGTGCGTTGAGCCGCGAACCCCAGGATGTCGACCTGGCGCGCCCCGTATCGTGGATGGAAGCCACGGCGGCGCGTGAGAAGGATGGTTCGGAAACCAAGCTGCCGACCTACAAGCAGCATTTGCTTTGCGATGAGCAGGGTTTGTATCCGGTTGAACTGAAAGATTGGGAAAAGTCCGTACTGAAGGCTGAAATGCAGCGCGAGGGCTTTAAGTTCTGGTATAGGAATCCCGATCGTCCGACGCAGGATTCACTGGGCATCGCTTATGTGGATGGCGATGAAACGAAGATGTTGCGCCCCGATTTCTTGTTCTTCGCGGAGCTGGCAGACGGAAATGTCGTGGTGGACATTGTTGACCCCCACGGCTTTCACTTGGCTGACGCCTTACCCAAGTTGCAAGGGCTCGCCCGCTATACGGAGTCGCACGCCGGAAGCTACCGGCGTATCGAGGCGGTAGCTGAAGCCGGTGGCAAGTTGCGGGTGCTGGATATGACTCGCGCAGAGGTCCGCAGCGCGGTGATGGATGCATCGAGTGCTAAGAGCCTGTACGAAGGGGCCTTGGCAGGCGACTATGTTTAAACGAATGTCGCTGGACTATGCCGCCCCTGGACACCATCCCTAATCCTTCCTTCCTTCAAGCGGACCTGAGTCGCCCCGGGATCTGCAGAGGCCGGTTGGCTTGAGTCAGGCTGGGATGGCGACCGGGCTGGTCAGGGTGCCGGTGATGTCCATGACTGCTGCCTGTGGCATTGTGGTCGCCGTCACCAGGTAAGCCCAGCGCCCGCTTTGGCCGAGGTGCCGACACCAGGCCAACGACGGGAGGTCGGCCGAACCGGCCCTTCGGCCGCCAGGTCGGAGCGACGGCTTAGGCCGATCCGCCGCCGCTGGCTCAATGACTGGTGATCATGCGGCGTAACGGCTGCGATGCCGAACACACCAATGCATGGCGCGCCCAATTGGACATTCAAGTCGAAACCATTAAGCGTTGACAGGATTTCACTCGGCCAGATACCGAATTTTGTGCTCCCGATGAAGCCTTGCGAAAGCGCATGGCTGTAACAGCGGAAGGAGGTGCGTATGGGTGTGCCAAGAGTCAGGCAGCTTCGACGGATTCTGCGCCTGCCGGCGCCTCGTCTGCCCAGGCCGTCGCAAGCCGCGCCACGCTCGCGAGCCCGCTCACTTCGTCGGCCGATGTCAACGTCTGCAGCAGTGTCCTGCCGCCCAGCGCACCGTGCGGTCGCTTGAAGAAGACGAGTTTCTGGCTCGCGGAGAGATGCCCCAGCGCTTTGGATATGGCGGCTACCACGCCTCGGTCAAGATAGAGGAACTCGCAGGGGTAAAAGCGCTGGCGCTTGATCACGAGAGCAAACACCTCACCTCTTCGTGCAGCAGGACCGAGAGCTTGGGGGGTAAGGCCCCAGCTTTCAGCCAGCAGCCTTGCTGGTACCAGTTCGCCGGAGGCCACCCATTGCCACTTAACGGCCTCACCGCGCAGTGTTGCGCCAGCCAACCCGCTAGGCGCCGCATCGATCTTCTTACGGGAGGAACCCGACCGCCGCGCTCGCGATGCTCGAGGGCGTGCCCCATGATCATCGGCCGCCCCCAATGTCAGCGCCTTACCTATCTCGCCAGGAAATGCGCAACCTTGGTCCTGCAACTGTGCGACCAGCAAGCCGAGCGCAGCCGACAGTTGTGATACGGCCAACTCTAGGCGCTCAATGCGCTCGCTGGCCGTCAAGGCGCGACGATCTGCTTCCGGTGTGCCCATGCGGCGAGCATAGGCATTTGGTGAAAAGAAAGCAAACGACGAAAACATCGAAAACGCGACTCGACGCCCTGCGGATTGGCTGAGTCGAGCACAAGCTTGGTTCACGCGTCAGCAGAGCTTCCAATGGTTGTTTAGCAGACTGTGGCACTCCTCACGAGCACAGGC
>JAGWRJ010000926.1 GCA_028869725.1 Alphaproteobacteria bacterium
CGTGGAGAATCGCGTCGAAGAAGCAATCGTTCAATTCGAAGCGAGCCTTCCGGGTACGGATTCGGTTCCCGATCTCGTCGCACTTCACGTGCGAAAGGGCGACCTGAACGCCTACGTGGACGGCGTAAAGCGCTTTGCCGCGCGCGATTCAGAAAGCGCAGAGATTCAAGCGGAACTCGGGCAAGTCTATGAGGCGATCCCTACCCCGTCAATGCTGTGATCACAATTACGGCGGTTCAGGGATTTGGCCCCCTGGCCCTCAACCTGAGGCGCCGGGACGAGGTCGTGACGGGATATTTGCCGCAAAATTTCGTCGAACAGGCAAACATCGTTTCGGAACCATGCGCTTGACGCACGGCTATCTAAATATGGCGTTAGGTCATGGGTTCTGGGTAGTGTCCTAATTTGCCGCCGACTGGGATTTGGCGGGATCGACTGGGATTTGCCGGGATAGCGCCCCGCCATGAGCGAGCGGAAGCCTATGGGCGTCACCGGGAAATGCCGCCGTGGCTGGCATAAGTGCCGGACGCGGGGAGAGCGCAAAACTGCGCCCACCTTTGATGGTCAAACCCCCAAGGCACGATCGACGCCTTCGGGGAGAGTTGCACCTGTTGATAACGTTATCGACGGGCCCGGGGACTTGAGAAAGTTCCCCTGTCGGTACAACCTATGGTCCAGAAATGACTGACCCGGGGAGCGTGCCTTGCGGCAGAGGCCGACCCCGGGTGTACGTCGCCAATGTAATCCTGAAATCTCTGACGACAAGTAAATTTTGCGCACTGCGGCAACAAACCTTGCTCTGGAGAAAAGCCTTTCACGTCAGAGGCTTGATAAATATTTGGCGGCCACAGGGGGGCAGCTAGATGGCGCCCTAGCGTTGTATGAACGCAACACCAGACTTTCCCAGGCTTTCTACAGCCCTTTGCAGGCGATGGAGATATGCCTTCGCAACGCTCTCAATGAGAGGTTGGTTTCCAGGTATGGAGCCGATTGGCATCAAAATGGCGCCCCACCATTTGAGCGCGATGCCGTCACCAATATCCTAGACGCCGTAAGACGGCTAAGTCAGTCAAACACCACGATTACGCTAGGGGCAGTCGTAGCTGAGCTAAGCTTTGGCTTCTGGGTGGGCATCTTAGGGCCACGGTATGACGCCACATTATGGCGACAGGCGCTTCATTCAGCCTTTCGCGAAAATGGCGCCCCAATGAAAAGGAAACGAGTACACAGCCGCTTCAATGCGCTCAGGCGGTTTCGCAATCGCATTGCGCACCATGAACCGATCTTTCTCCAGAACCTACCGGGGCGCCACGACGAAACTATCGAGGCGATCTCGTGGCTGTGCGCGCAAACGGCAGCATGGGCACTTCATCACAGTCAGTTTAGCACCGAGTACAATGCGCCCTAGGCCTCCCTCTTACTTAATCGCTTCCTCGATCAATTCCTGCAAGCTCCAGAGCCGATCCTCCACACCACCGCCATGGCCGGTGTGATCCGTAGGGACTTGTGAAGCCACACCAAATTGTAGTGCGCAAATGCAGGGCCACCGCGCCCTTCAGGTGCGCCAGCTTCTTGGAAAAGCCATTGGTCAGGCGCGTCATGCGGCGCATCTGAACCCGCATGGTGAGGTTGGACCGCTCAACATGGCTGGTGCTGATCCGCGCCATGTTGGGGTTGCCTGTCACGACCGTCTTTGATTGCCCCGACACCTTAGGCGCTGATTACTAGCGAAGGCCATACATGGCCAAGGCGCCTATCGGCAACACGTAAATCAGGACTTGGCGCGCCTTGCTGCGATGGCGAAAGTTGAGCGGACGAGCGCAGGCGGTCCAACAGACCGGTTTCGTTATTATCCGAAGGAGCAGCGTTAGAAAGGCGCGCTGCGAATATCCGCCACTGGTATCCTGTACGTCATGCGCCCGCCTTCCGCGGCCATGATGGTGCGTTTGGCGTCATCGCGCCCTACGCAGCGACCGGCGAAACGCAAGCTGATCCGGACAAATTACACGATCCTATTTCTTCTCGAAGGCCGCAAAGCCCGAGGCCATGAAATCAGCCATATGGGCTTTGACCGCCGCAAAATCCTCGGATTTGCAGAGCCCCCCCGACAGCCGATCGATGCGGCGGCTGCGCGCCAATGCATGCATCAGACTGCCGGTCACAAAATCATATCCCCAGAAGATCTGGGTTCTCGGTACATGGGGCAGTGCCTTCTGCAACAGATTGATCAGCCGCAAGACCAGGGGATCGAAATACTCATCGAACAGCTCGGCGCCCTCAGGTGTATTGACAATCTGCGCGCAGAAAGTCGCATAATTTCTCCACCCCTCACCGCCTTCGATATAAAGATCAAAGATGGTGTCGAGGAAGACATGCAGCGCCCCATCTACAGTCGGCATCTCACCGGCCTGACGTTCATACTCGTCAAGCGCCTTCATCCGGCGGGCGATGGTGATGTCAGCACGCCGGGCAAACACAGCTTTGAACAAGGCCAACTTGTCATCAAAATAATAATAGATCAGCGAGGTGTCGATGCCGGCCTCGCGGCAAATCTCGCGTAAGGTAACGCCGTGAAGCCCGCATTTGGCGAACAGATACTCCGCGCCATCGAGCAGACGTTCCAGTGTCTCTGCGCTCTGCTCGGCTTTGGCCCCCGCGCGCTTGGTGCGGCCTCTCTGGCGGCGCGGTTCAGCTTTAGTCGACTTTCTGGCTTTGGCCGTGGCCCTCATCATGGATCTGGTCCCGTCCTTCGCTAAGGTCTGAGCCGGAACCGCAAGGCCCGGCTCGGTGGTGTTTGCGGCTTTGCGCCCGCGCCCTGTCCAGGCGCCCATCACATGCGCAATCTGGGTTTCTGCCTCGGCGAGCGCCTTCAACTGCCCCTCGATCTGCCGCAATAGGGCCAAGCCCTTCTTGGTCGGAATCAGTTTGCGGGCGGTGCGATTGATCAGGGGTGTACCCGCCCGACTTTCCAGGCTTGCGATTCGACTATTGACGACCGCCGCGGTGGTACCCAGTTCGCGAGCGGCCGCAGACAGGCTCCCGAGCGTCACGCTTCGTTCAAAGCTGCGCAACTCATCAAGGCTGTCCAGCATTACCGATTCAAACCCCGCATGAGGTTGAGTTTCTGCCGATTATCGCGTCGATGACAAGGGGCACGGGCCAATCTGCAAGATGAGCACAGATCTGCGCCTGCGCCCGCGCGCCCTGCATATCGCTTTGGCGCCGCGGGCCGCCGGCCGCCTCTGGCCGCCGGCGGGTGCGGGTCAAAGTCAGAATGCCCGCATCACGCGGATCCCGAACTGGCGCGGCACGCCGGCAAAATCCAGATTGGTATTGACCGCCGCCACATAATGCTGGTCGGTCAAATTGGTGCCGTAGAGAGTGACCACCCAATCCTTATGCGTCCAGGCGAGCTGGGCGCCAAGGATATCGCGGGCTGCGAGCCGGTCGCCGAGGGCCGGGTTGTCGAACACGGTGGCCCATTGTGGTGAGACATGGGCATAGTTGAGACGGGGCGTGAGCGTGTCGCTGTCGGCCAGATGGAACTGGTACTGCGCACTGACATTGAACGTGAAGTTGGGGGCATAGGTTTGCGGATGCCCCTTGAGGTCGATGCAGGAGGCACTTGCCGGACCACTCACCGGATTGCACACCGCCTTGTTGGCGAGCCGCGGGTCTGCCGAATAGAAGGTCCCGAGCGAACTGTGCATCAGAGCAAGACCGGCGTCGAACGAGAAGTCGCCGAACGCGGCCTGGGTTTCGGCTTCAAGGCCGTAGATCTTGCTGGTGCTCGGATTGTTCAGTTCGAGGCTGGGAAGCGTCAGATAATTCGGACTGCCAACGGTCACCTGGAAGTTGTGATATTGATTATAGAAGCCATCGAGCTGGGTGCGCATGTGGCCGTTCAGGAAAGTCGACTTCCAGCCCCCCTCGTAGTCGGTCACGGTTTCCGCGCCAAAGGGCGGCAATTGGGATTTGGGACTTACCGAGACGTTGAGCCCGCCCGGTTTGAACCCGGTTGCAACGAAGGCGTAGAGGAAATTGTTGGCATCAAGATTCCAGTTGAGCGCAGCCTTATAGGAGAAATTGTAATTGGTCAGCTTCTGACTGTCGGGAATGTAGGTCCCGTATTGGATGACGTGGAAATCGTTCTTGGTACGGAAGATCGAGTAACGCCCGCCCAGTTGCAGCTTGAAGCCGGCCGGCAGCTTGACACTGATCTGTCCGAATGCGGCCAGATCGACCTGGGGATTGCGCCCCTCCTTGAAATACTCCAGGGCGGGTACGCCGGGCACATAGATGGCTCGGAAACCCTTATAGGGCGGCAGGAAGTTGTATTCATCGGATTGTGCGAAAGCGCCCGCGACCCAGGTCACGCGCCCTGTATCAGGTGAAATGAAATCGAGTTCCTGCGAATAGATGGTCTCATCGAGCGTATCGGAGAAGGTCCAGCCTTTGACATTGGTGCCGTCGAGATCTGCCTTATAGGCAGTGTTTCCCTTCTGAAACGCCGACACTGACTGGAGCGTGATGCCACCTGGCGTCACATAGTCGATCTTCACCGAAGAGCGCACGAACTGGTCGATGGCCATTTGCGGCGCATTGGCCGTGATGTGGTAGAGGTCTGTGTAGTTCGGGTTTGGCGTCGAAGAGCCCAGCGGCAAAAAGCGAAAGCGGTCAGTGTACGGGTCGGCCGGATAGGCACCGTTGTCGAGATAATCAAGATCGGTCTTGAAGAGGACACTCAGGTCTCGATTAGGCTTCCACAGAACGCTAAGGCGGGCGGCACCCCAGCGCAGATTTCCCGGATTTCCGGTGTAGGGTCCACCACCGGGCCCCTTAAAATGATAGAAGCTGTCGCGGGCATCTCCATAAAGCGCAATACGCGCTGCCAGGGTATCACTGATCGGCAGATTGACGGCGCCTTGTACGCCGACATCGTTGTAATTGCCGTATTGGGCCTGGGCGTAGCCGTGGTAGCCGCCATCGATCTGCGGATTGACCGTCGTGACGATGACCGCGCCGCCGATCGCGTTCTGACCGGCAAAGGTACCTTGTGGTCCGCGCAGCACCTGGATGCTGGCAATGTCGTAATAGGGCTCTTCGGTGAAGTAGCCCGGGAACGTGGCCACGCCATCGCGATAGGTGATCACGCCCGGCGTGGTTTGGATATTGTGCTCGGCCTTGCCGATGCCGCGGATGTCAAAATCCATGCCCTGGCCGAAATCATTGACCGTAACCGAGGGCGCGATGAACGTTAGCTGATATACGTCGTTGACGTCGCGATTGGCGAGCTGGGCGCCGGTCAGAACCGTGGCTGCAACTGCTGTCTTTTGCAGATTCGTGGAGCGGCGGTCCGCCGTCACCATGACCTCTTCGATCTTGCCAGTCATGGTCGCCGGTACTGCGTGCGCCGCCTTGGCGGGTACCGCCTTGACCGGTGCCGCCTTAACCGGTGCCGCCTTAACCGCACTGACGCACAGAAGTGCCGCCATGGATGTGGAAATGCTCAATGACCGCCGCATGTTGTCCCCCCTCCGGCCGTATCGTGCCCGCTCCAATGC
>JAGWRJ010000927.1 GCA_028869725.1 Alphaproteobacteria bacterium
CTGACTGTGTACTATAAGAACACGGCGCCACTTTTGAAATTTTATGCCGACCAGGGAAAGTTGGTGAAGGTCGACGGGATGGCACCTATTGAGACCGTGACCACGGCCATTGCAGCAGCACTAGGCCAGGCGGGGGTCAGAGGATAGGCCGCCCGCCTGGAGGTCAGAAGTTCTTTCGTAAATCCGCGTTTTAGGACAGATCACATGTTGACTGGGGTCCGCCGATTTCTATAATCCGCGCCCTTGCAGACGGCCATCCGGCTCAGGCCATCCGAACCGCTCCCACACGGTTGAGCGGTGGGGCGGCTAGGGCGGGGTGGTCGGTGTTGTTGGTGGATACTAAACAAAGCGTCTTTCCAAGGGCTTAACGATCAAAGGAGAGTCTCGTGGCGCGCATCGCCGGCGTCAATATTCCCACTCAGAAGCGCGTCGAGATCGGCTTGCGCTACATCCATGGTATTGGCCCCGCCAAGGCCAAAGAAATATGCGAAAAGGTCGGTATCGCGCCGGGCCGTCGGGTGCATGACCTGACGGACGCCGAAGTGATTCAGATACGCGAAACAATCGACCGGGATTATCTCGTTGAAGGTGATCTGCGCCGTGAAGTCGCGATGAATATCAAGCGCTTGATGGACCTCGGCTGCTATCGCGGACTTCGTCATCGCAAGGGCTTGCCCGTTCGCGGTCAGCGTACGCACACCAATGCTCGGACCCGCAAAGGTCCGGCCAAGGCAATCGCCGGTAAGAAGAAAGTTACGAAGTAAGGTCCAACGAATATGGCTAAAGCTGTCGGCGGCGCACGCGTCCGCAAAAAAGAAAAGAAGAATGTTGCGGTGGGCGTGGCCCATGTCGCCGCGACCTTCAACAACACAATTGTGACCATCACTGACACGGCAGGAAATGCGATTTCCTGGTCGTCTTCGGGCATGATGGGTTTCAAAGGGTCACGCAAGTCGACCCCGTATGCTGCTCAGGTAGCAGCTGAAGACGCAGCCAAGAAGGCTGTGGAACACGGTATGCGCACGCTCGAAGTTGAAGTATCCGGCCCAGGTTCGGGACGCGAGTCAGCATTGCGGGCGCTGCAGTCGGTTGGGCTGACGGTCACGGCGATTCGTGACGTCACACCTATTCCGCATAATGGGTGCCGGCCTCCGAAGCGCCGGCGGGTTTAGGTACTGGACGAAGCGGTCCACACGCGTTGTGCGGGGACCGCTTGCGCGAAGCAGGTTCGGACGTAGTTACCCATCGAACGTATTGGCCGCGGTCCGACGCGGCCGGGATACGATGAGGCGAAGATGTTTCAGAAAAACTGGCAAGAATTGATCAAGCCGCAAAAGTTGCGGGTCGAGGCAGGTGATGATGCCAGCCGTCAGGCCACGCTTGTCGCCGAACCGCTAGAGCGGGGGTTTGGCCTCACGCTGGGGAATTCGCTGCGGCGCGTGCTGCTTTCATCGCTGCAAGGCGCTGCCGTGACGTCCATCCAGATTGAGGGCGTGCTGCACGAGTTCTCCTCGATTACGGGCGTTCGCGAAGATGTCACCGACATCGTCCTTAATGTGAAGCAGATCGCACTGCGTATGCATGCTGAAGGGCCCAAACGCCTTTCGTTGCGCAAAGTCGGACCTGGTGAAGTCACAGCAGGTGACATTGCAGCCACCGCAGACGTGGAGATCCTCAATCCTGAATTGGTCATCTGTACGCTCGATGAAAAGGTCGAGTTTCGGATGGAACTTACCGTAGCTACCGGTAAAGGGTATGTCCCCGCCGATCGCAACCGCCCGGAAGATGCGCCGATTGGATTAATTCCGGTCGATTCCCTGTTCTCGCCGGTGAAAAAGGTGTCGTACAAGGTGGAGAACACCCGTGAGGGGCAGATTCTCGATTACGACAAGCTGACCCTTAACGTGGAAACAAATGGAGCTGTCAGCCCGGAAAATGCTGTCGCCTATGCGGCGCGCATTCTGCAGGACCAGCTCCAGGTGTTTATCAATTTCGAAGAGCCGCGCGAACGCGTCACCGAGGAGAGCAAGCCGGAACTGGCATTCAATCCGGTGCTTCTCAAGAAGGTCGACGAACTCGAACTTTCAGTGCGCTCGGCCAACTGCCTGAAGAACGATAATATTGTTTATATCGGCGATCTCATTCAGAAGACCGAAGCGGAAATGTTGCGGACGCCGAATTTTGGACGCAAATCTCTGAACGAGATAAAGGCGGTGCTTGCCGAGATGGGGCTGCATCTGGGTATGGAAGTGCCAGGATGGCCGCCAGAAAACATCGAGGACCTGGCCAAACGTTACGAAGACCAATACTGAACCTGTTCAGGTGTCACCGCACTACCGGTGACGCTAGGGACGCGTTATCGGCGTAATACCGATGACCACGCGATAGAAGACAAGAGTGTATCATGCGCCATCGTAATTCCGGCCGGAAACTCGGCAAGACATCCGCCCATCGCACAGCCATGTTCGCCAATATGGCGGCAGCGCTGATCAAGCATGAGCAGATCAAGACTACGCTGCCTAAAGCCAAAGAGCTTCGTCCGGTCGTGGAAAAGCTTGTGACCCTGTCGCGTCGTGGAGCATCTGACTTGCACGCGCGTCGTCAGGCTCTGGCCACCGTGCGTGATGCAGCCCAGGTAAAGAAGCTGTTCGACGTGATCGGGCCGCGTTATGCAAGCCGCCCGGGTGGGTACACCCGTGTACTAAAGGCCGGATTTCGTCATGGCGATAATGCCGCTATGGCGTTCATCGAGTTCGTCGACCGTGATCTCGAAGCCAAGGGGCAGGACTCTGGTCCCGTTACCGTGGATGGTGAAGCAGAGGAATAAGGTAGGCGGAACGCCTATGGAAAAGCACTGGGGCGGCTCACTTGGGCCGCCCTTTTGCATTGCGGGACGCAGGA
This sequence comes from Alphaproteobacteria bacterium, assembly GCA_028869725.1. Lineage (GTDB taxonomy): Bacteria > Pseudomonadota > Alphaproteobacteria > Micropepsales > Micropepsaceae > Rhizomicrobium. The sequence continues at coordinate 2,902 of JAGWRJ010000927.1, forward strand.
GCATCTTAGCCTGGGTTGCGCCGAAAGAGTTGTGAGGACGGAACTAAGTCTTGGAAAATGTCGCGACCCACAAAGCGCATTGTGCCATTTGGGCTGTCGCTAGTTTGATCGGCACTGACTTTGGCAACGGGTACGTTCCTGTCACAGAGGTTGCGTTACAGAGGGGACCATCTTGATTGTCTGGTCAGCGGCCGGCTTACGGGTTTTGTAGGACGTCGTGGTGCGTGACTGTAGAAGGTTGCTCCGTCCCTCAATTTTAACGGTGTTGCCAGCACTGGGGTCAAATTAGTTTATTGTCAGACGCGTGCCCTCCACCTCAATGCCGGAGGTTCCA
>JAGWRJ010000928.1 GCA_028869725.1 Alphaproteobacteria bacterium
ACAAGTATTATGAGGCGTCGTCGTATCCGTTGCGGGCTCCTGTTCCCAGACCCGCGAAAGAGGTCGGCAGCATGGTTGGCGGATCTGCATCTCTGTTCACGATTGTTCCAGGCCCAGTTGCGGCGTGTGCCGGCAACTCCCTCCACACCCCCGCGAGGCCTGCCAACAACGGAACAGAAGAGCTCTGCGTGGCTCGCTGTCAGACCAGGGGCGTGCGCTGTCGCGCCGACAACATCGGAAGGAGCCCAGGATGACGTCTAAGCAAGCACAGTACGACGCAATCGTCATCGGCGGTGGTGTGAATGGTCTTGCCACCGCGGCCTATCTGCAGAAATCCGGACTGAAGACCGCAGTTTTCGAGCGGCGAGACGAATCGGGCACTTTTTGCTCTACCGAAGAGGTGCTGTTTCCGGGCGTCAAACTCAACATGCATGCCTCGCTGATGCTGGCGCATTATGGGCCCGCCTATGTTGACCTGGAGCTTGAACGGTTCGGACTAGAGTTGCTGCGTGCGCCCGGAGCGCGCTTCGCGTATTTCTATCCGTTCCTCGATGGCAACGCCGTTCTGTTCTCCGGCGGAGACGTGCGAGAGACCTATGAGGCGTGGAAGCGGATTTCCCCGCAAGATGCCGAGACCCTCCGCCGGATCAGCAACTATTTCGGCGCTGGTGCGCCCATTCTCCAGCACATGAGCATGTCCGCACATCACACGGACGAAAGCTTTCTCCAGTTCCTCGAGGAGAATGAGAACATCCCAGTCTTTCCCAAGGACTGGATCTGGATGACGGGCGTCGAATTCGCCGACAGCCTATTCGTCAACGAGCAAATCAAGATTGCGGTACTCAGCTACGCATCAACCAGCGGCCTTGACGGCATCTCCAGCAGGATAACCGGTCCGCTTGCGGTGATGAACTTCCTGACCATGTTCACTGCGGAGGGAGGATATACCGCGCGTGGCGGCAGTCACAATCTCACCCATGCCCTGGTACGCTGCTTTGTCCATCACGGTGGGCGGATCCTGTATAACTGTCCCGTTGAGAAGGTCATCATCGAGAACAACCGGGCGTGCGGAATTCGGTTATCCAAACACGCAACCTATCCAGAGGCGGAATTCAGAGCCACGAGGGCAGTGATCAGTGACGTCAGCGCCAAACCGACCTTCTTCAACCTTGTCGGGGAAGAACATCTCTCGGCTTCGGCGCGCGCGCAGCTCAAGCGGTTTGATTACCGAGGCTCTTCCCTATTCACGAACTACTATGTTCTGAATGAAAAACCCAATTTTGCCGCTGCAAAGAAATTCCCGGAAGTCAACGACACCTTCGTGTTCAATTTCGGTGCAGAATCAATGGCCGACGTGGGCCGGCTCATCGATGCCTGCATGGTACGAAATGTGCCGCCCGATCCGCCAATTGTTTGGGGCGCTGCGTTCAATTACTGCATCGCCGACCCTACCCAGGCTCCTCCCGGATATTACACCCTCCTGACCTGGGCGATGGTCCCGTATGAACTTCGTCCTTTGGGCGGACCTGAAAAATGGGATCAGCTGCGTGAGTCTTATGCCGACAAGGTCGAGGACGTCTTTGCCCAATACTTGCCTAACCTGAAGACGGCGAAAGTCGCCCGCTATGTCAACACTCCCCATGATTATGTCCGTCGTAATCCTCATTGCGGCGGAAACATGCATCCCAGCGGTGCAGTGACGGAGGGGCAGATGTGGAGTTGGAAACCCTTTTCGGGCTGCGGGGCGCCAAAGACACCGATCGACAGCTTCTATATCTGTCAGTCTGGACCGGCTGCCAACTACACCAATCTTGGTGCAGCCTATGCAGCTGCCAGCGAGGTGATGGATGACCTGGAACTCGGGCGTCCAGAGTGGTGGCGTGGGGTCGCATTTCAGGGTGCCGCTGAGTTGCTGCGTCGCCGGGGTGTAACCCAACGGTTTACCGTAGATTAGCGGGGGTATCGATGACCGAGCGCAGACAGTACGATGTCGTTGTGATTGGCGCGGGTCACAACGGCTTGACCGCCGCCGCCTATCTTCAAAAGGCCGGTGCAAAAGTTATCGTCATCGAACGACGTCATGAAACCGGAGGCGCTCTCATCACCGAAGAGTTCTCTGGCTACCGGTTTAATCTCCACGCCAACTACATGATGATGCTGGATGTTGCGCCACCGTACCGAGACCTTGAGCTCGAAGCCGATGGCTGCGTTTATATCCGACCTGAAGTAGAGGCTTCCCTGCTGAAGCGGAACGGTGATGCCATCACACTCTTCTCGGATCTTGACAAGAGCGTAGAATCTATTGGCAGGGTATCGACTAAAGATGCGGAACGCTTCCGCAAGATCTATCTTGATTACAAGCAGATCGCCGAGGAATACCTGATCCCGTCAACCTACGGCAAACCTGTAGGATCCGCACAATTGGCCGCGATCTACATGCGGAGCGAATTGGGACAACGTATTCTGCAGATAACAGAAATGACGCCCTACCAGCTGTGCAAGAGCTGGGGCTTCGAAACCCCGGAGTTGAGCGCGCTTCTGTTATATCTCGTATGCATGTGGGGAATAGACCCGAACGAGACCAATTCGAGTTATCTAGTGCCACTCTATTTCAATCGCATGCTCAACGCGACCTTGGTACGTGGTGGCTCCCACCGACTGTCATCGACTCTCCAGAAGGCAGGTATACTTGCTGGCATGGATGTCATGGAGAACTATGAAGTCAAACGTCTCGTAGTTGAGGACGGAGTGGCCAAAGCTGTTGAGATCGCACCGACGGGAATGGACAGCCCGGTAATTCGGATCGACGCCAAGGCCATTGTCGCTTCGACTGATCCGGTTACGACTTTCAGTAAGCTCATCCCTGAAGCGGAAGTGCGGAAGCGCTCGGTTCTGTGTGCAAGCACTGCAACGACCTGGGAGTGGGAACAAAGTTCGCTCTTTCTCTGCCATCTCGCGCTCCGCAAACGTCCAACGTTCAAGGCTGAGGCCACAGATCCGGCTGCGGGACGCGCGTTTATCCGGGTATTCGGGGTCGAAACACCAGAAGATGTCGTAGAGCATCTGAAAGCTGTCATGGAGGATCGCGCGCTTCAAGATGTCGGTCACGTGACATTTACGACCGATCTTGATCCAGCGCAGGCTCCGACGGAGGTTGATACGGACGGAACGGTGTGCCGCATCGAAGCGTGTGTACCCTACGCTCCTAAGGTCGGAAATTGGGCAGAACTGTCGTCAACCTATGGTGACAGACTGATCAAGAAATTGTCGGAATATATGACAGCATTCGATTTGGACACAATCGTTCGTCGCTATGACTACACGCCGGTCAGCATCGAAATGAAAATTCCGCAGATGCGGCGTGGATCCTTCAAGCACGGCGCCTATGTGATGAGCCAGATGGGGTACTCGCGCCCCAACGTTCAGTGCTCGTCTTACAAGACGCCAATTGAAAATCTATTTTTGTGTGGCGCCAGCACGTTTCCCGGCGGAATGGTGACATTCGGTCCCGGGTACAATGCTGCCAAGACAGTTGTGGAGGCCTTGGGACTGAAAACGTGGTGGAAAGAGCCTACTTCGGTGATTGCTGCGCGAGAGAAGGGCTTCTTGATATGATTGTATGGTCCAAAGGCCTTGGAAAGCAGAGGCTTCCGCTTCCACTTCCAGCGGCCAGCGTGAGCGCAACCTCCGACGTGTTGCTGCTGGAAGGCATGATCGAGCGGGTTTGTTGGCGATATGCGATCCGACTGGGGGTCGCCGATCTCAACGACTTCCTGGCAGTGATGGCACAGCCGGTTACTGCCAAAGTGCTGGCCGAGCGGCCGGGCCTCTTGTTGCCCTTCATCTTCCGGCTATTTGCGGCGGTACCGAGATTTGTGTTTGCACTATTGCGGGCAAGGTGGAGTGCTCCTCGAACACGGGATACATAGCCATGCGCTTTTGGTCTGAAGGATTGGGTGACGGTGAACTGGTCATGGGCCTTGGCCGTGCCAAAGCGGTGCGCAAGGGCGAGGAAATCGCGTTGAATGGAATTATCGAGAGTCCAGCCCCGTGGGAATATGAGGTCAAGATAGACTCCAGGGACTGGAGCGCGATCCTGAATATCGCAACTGGTCGGAAAGCAGTGGACTACATTGCCGCCCATGCCGCTTGGCGTGATGTTGCAACCATGATCGCGTCAATCGTGAAATTCGTCTGCTTGCTTGCCTATTACAGGTCTCGAGCCGTGCTCATGACGGGGCGGCATATGGACCAGACGCACGATGGATTTGAACAGCCCGGTACGGGGGAGTTGTGACCGGATGGCTGGTGTCCACCTGACCTACGTCGATTCCCGTGGATGTGCCCGTACGCTGGAGGTAGCGCCGGGGACCACCGTGATGCAAGGCGCGAAGGAAAATGCTGTACCCGAGATCGTTGCGGATTGTGGTGGAGCCTGCTCTTGCGCGTCCTGTCATGTGTATGTAGACCCCGGGTGGCTCAACTGCTTTGCGCCCATGTCCAGGAATGAGGACACGCTCCTGTCACTTTTGGAGGATCGCAGGCCCAATTCGCGACTTGCTTGCCAACTGACCGTCGAGGATGGCATGGACGGTCTTGTCGTATTCACACCGGCGTCCGGTGCTTCGGACTAGGGACAAAGGCTGGACGCTGAACTGTTCGCCCGGGTAAATGAGAGTTGCGAGGCAGATTTTCATTGGTGTGCAACCTGGCTTTATGCAGGCTGGTTTGGTGGGAATAGGCGATCGGTCGTCAGGCGGAGTGCTCTGTAGTGGTGTCCCAAGCCCTTTCCGGTTCAACTAGCGCGTCCGGGCTTACCCAAAACGAGCGCAGAAGACAGTCGGAACGCGCTCTCGTCGACGCGGCGATTTCAATCGTTGCCGAGAGTGGCGTCGGTGCGCTTACATTTGAGGCTATCGGCGAGAGGTCCGGGTACAGCCGTGGGCTGGTTACACAACGCTTCGGATCCAAGCGCGGGCTCATCGACGCGATGATTGGGCAGCTGCACGCCGAGATGCAGTCCCTTAGCGCGCAGCGCGGCATAGACGCGCTCCCCGGATTGAAGGCGATCCTGTCATGGACCGAACTATACCTTCGGGAGGTCTTCCGCGATGAACGGCTGCAAACCTATTTCAAGCTGCTGGCCGCGTCGGTCGCGGACAACACTGACCTAAGGTCCGCATTCGCGCAGGAACACGAACGTGTCAGGATAATGCTGGCCGATCTTATAAAAAAGGGGCAGGCCGAAGGTGGTATTCGTACAGACATAGATAGTGATGCAGTGGCGACGCTGATCGGAAGCCTTCAGATGGGGATTTCAACGCAACATCTGGTGGATCCGGCGACCGAGCTTGAGCCGCTGCTGGCCGCGGCCATTGATGGGATTTACCAGACCCTTGCCCCGGCTG
>JAGWRJ010000929.1 GCA_028869725.1 Alphaproteobacteria bacterium
CTGATTACCAAGGCGGCCCAGATGGACGCCTACAAAGAGATTGTGGACAGCACGCTGAAGGAAGCCAAGAACACGCTGGGCGACGGCGCGAGCCACAAGGAAGTAGCCAAGCTGGCGTTTGAGAACCTCGCCGTGGCCTTTGGCAAAAAGATTCTGGCCGTGGTGCCGGGCCGTGTTTCCACCGAGGTGGACGCGCGCCTCTCGTATGACACCGAGGCCACCATCCAGCAGGCGCACTCCATCATCCAGAAGTATGCCGACGCGGGCATCGGCAAGGAGCGTGTGCTCATCAAGATTGCCTCCACGTGGGAGGGCATTCGCGCCGCCGAGCAACTGGAGAAGGAAGGTATCCACTGTAACCTGACGCTGCTGTTTGGCCTGCACCAGGCCATTGCCTGCGCGGACGCGGGCGTGACGCTGATTTCGCCCTTCGTGGGCCGCATTCTCGACTGGTACAAGAAGAACACCGGCAAGGACTATGTGGGCGCGGACGACCCGGGCGTGCAGAGCGTGACGAAGATTTACAACTACTTTAAGAAGTTCGGCTACAAGACGGTGGTGATGGGCGCGAGCTTCCGCAACATTGGCGAGATTGAACAGCTGGCCGGCTGCGACCTGCTGACGATTTCTCCCGACCTGCTGGCCGAGCTGGACAAGAAGGAAGCCGAGCTGCCGCGCAAGCTCGATCCGGAAGCGGCCAAGGGCATGGAGATTGAGCGGTTGCAGATCGACAAGGCCACGTTCGACCAGATGCACGCCGAAGACAAGATGGCGAACGAGAAGCTGGCGGAAGGCATCAAGGGCTTCAGCGAAGCGCTGGAGAACCTGGAGCAGATGCTGGCGACGCGGCTGGAAGAGATGCTGAGCGCGGAGCCTGTTGGGGCTTAGTAAGCTTCTTGAGTTAGGAAAAAAGCCCAGCCCCGTAGGGGCTGGGCTTTTTTTGTATTTAAAGTCATGCTAATCGCCGATCAGCCATGCCAGGTTGCTAAATCGTCAGTTTTAAGACTGTATTCCTAATAAGGTCGTCGATGTATCCTTCCGCTTGCACCTGTGTGACATGAATTGTCGATGGATGTGCCGAGGAGTTCCGCTTGCCGAGCTTTTCTACGTACACTTTGTACATATCGCCTGTGACTATCCCAGATGAGTTGCAGACTTCGATGACCTCACGTTCGCTCATTTGGTCGGAGAAGTCGTCGTATACCGCAATCACTGGCAGGTCGGCGACCTTCCACTTCTTGGGATAACGGATTGGAAGTCGATTGTTGAATTCGGCGAGCTTGTGCTTTAGGACGTACTGGCATAGGTGGTAAAAGGCGATATTCCAAACCATAACAATAGCCGCGCGGCCAGCGTCATGTCGGAGGCAAATCAGAGCTTCGCGCATGATGTCCTGCTCGCCAAGTTCGGGGAGAATGTCGACGAGATTTTTGACCATGTCGCGGACGCTCAGAGTTATTTCGTGTTCACCGTAAAGTTCGTCGTACTTAGATTGGAAGCCCCCTTCGCAGTAGTATCCTGTTTTGTCCTTCAGGAGCTCTCTGCCCTCCATTTCTCGCAGGTAATGACTGGTATTCGATTTCTTGAATTTCAATAGGTCGTAACACTTATTAATGTCTGCAGTCTGAAATCGTTCTTTTTTGAAATGCGTATGCTGGAGCCAGGCAAACATGCGAATCTTGTCTGCGTGGCTCCGCCCAGAAAATCCCTGGATAGCGCCGATCACATTTCTGAACTCTTGGTCCGGATTCACTGGCCGTTAGCCCCCATCTTGGCAACGTACTGAATTCCTTTCCAATTGACTTTATAGCCCTCGCCTTTTTCTCGGGTGAGGAAGTGCCGTTTCGATTTGAGGTCTCTGATGGGTTGGCTGTGACTTACGGGGACTTGCGCCTTCCAGCCCAAGCTGTGAAACACCGTGTAAATATGGTTGATATCGAACTCTTCGATGGACATGTGCTCTTTTAGCCACACCGCGATTGCTATATACCGGTCGTTTGCTTCCGCTGGGTTCCCCTTTTCGGCCATGAATTCCTCAATCGACTTCGTTGCCTTCGTAAGATCGAGTTCGTCTAGAAATTTGGGTGGGCGGTGGTTGTAGGACCGCCGAGAATTGGAGTTATTAGAGGGCTTGCCCTCCAGGACCACTGTGTCGTGGGGTTCATCACTTTCCTCTATCTGTTCGTCGGTCGAATCCCCGTCGGTCGGTGGTTGGTCCACGTCGGGCGCTGGGCTTTGTTTACCCCTCGTTAGGAGTGGCGGTCGCGCCGTTGTCCCGGCGCTTACGGTGAGGCCGCTTTTCATGAGTGCTTGACTGAAGGCCTTAATGCCCTCGCTCACGACTTCTTCTGTGCCTTCCAAACTTATTCCGAAGACGAACCCTTGAACTCTGTTCTGCCCGCTCTCGCGCGTCTTGGATTTTTCAGTGTCTTTACGGGCCATCTTAGCCCCTCCTCTTTAGGGATATTGGAAGCATTTAGAGGGAGTAGTTTCTATGATATATCTAGCGACGCATCGGGGCGCTGCCTTGCGAGTTTCTTTGGTTTTGTCTCGTGCTTACAGCCTAAAGGAGCTGTATCTGGGAGGATTTAGTCACCAGCTTTCGTTGAAATTGGCTCTTCGTCGTGGGCTGGGGATCCCTTTAAGAGGGCAGTGGGTGAGCGGATTAGCGTCAGAGTTTCAAGCTGCCCTTGCTTGTGACTTGCCTTGCAGCATCTGAGTGTTGTTGGAGGGTCTTCATGATCTATCAGAAGCAGTCTCGTTATTCGGTGGATGAGGTGGATGGGCCTTTGCGGGCGGCGGCGGCGCGGCACAAGTTTGGCGTGTTGAACGTTCTGGATTTGCGGGCGACGCTCCGGAACAAGGGCATGGATCTGGGGCATGAGGCGCGTGTGTACGACATCTGCAATCCGCAGGCGGCGGCGCAGGCTCTGGGGGAGAATCCGGTGGTGGCGACGCTGCTGCCCTGCCGCATTGCCGTCTCCAGCAGCGGGGAGGGCAGCGTGATCGCCATGGTGCATCCCACGGACCTGTTTGCCGCGAGCGGGCTGGAGACGACGGGGTCGCTGGCGGCGGATGTGGAGCGGGAGCTGGTGGCGATGATTGATGAAGCAGCTGTTAGCTCTTAGCCGCTAGCTTTTAGCTTGTCGTCCCACCCGAGCGGAGCCTGGATGGGGCGCTTTCTTTTCCCGACCCAAGCGGAGTTTGGGTGGGCCTTTTCCCCACTCAAGCCTTGCGGCTTGGGTGGGCCACTCGTCTGTCGGCGTTGGGTTTGCGGTGCGGGGGCGCGGGGCGGCGATTTATAATCGCGGATGCGAACCATGGACATTTTTACCGAGATACTTGAAGGCCGCCAGGAATTGAATGTGCAGGAGATCATGCAGATCCTGCCGCATCGTTATC
>JAGWRJ010000078.1 GCA_028869725.1 Alphaproteobacteria bacterium
AAGACGGCGGCTTGGAGAGAGAAGGAAGGCGCTTTCAACGTCTTTTCACATCGGGTAAGAGGTCTGGACCAGGCGAAGCTGGACCGGGTGACGGAAATTGTCATGTCTGCGCTCACCTCTGGGACGTCTGTCTCAATGGACATCGTGGTGGGGCAGCTGCGGCGTGAAGGCGTGAGACCGTCCTCCTTACGCGCCCTGGCTCCTTATATGGCTTTCCGTATCGAACATTCCTTGAGCACCTTGGTCCGCGGAAGCCCACCATGGGTTCGGTCAGGAGAAGTCTGCAGACTGGGCGATGCTCTGGAGAGTCTTTTTGCCAAGCTCGCGATGGATTTGGACGTTAAGGCCGTTACGCCTCAGGGCAACAGACGACGGAGGCTACATGCGTTGTCAAAGCGTGCTCTTGCATCGGCGGCCCTGGCCGTTTTCGTGAGTGTTATCCCCTCGCTCAGCTACGCTGGGGCCGGTGACAATCCATTTGCAGGCCTTTCTACCGTTTCTGACGATCAGCTCGCAGGCAGTCGTGGCGGCTTCATGGTGGAAGGGGTGGACATCAACTTTGGTGCGATCGTAAAGACGGTGGTAAACGGCGCTGTTGTGCTCGAGACCCAACTGACAGCGACCAATGGTGCGCTCGTTGCGGTGCAGAGTGGACCAGCTACGACGTCGTCAACGCCGATACCAGGATCGCCCCAGATCAACGTGCGCGTGGTGAATAACACCGTGGTGGCGGAAGGAACGCTTGTACCGGGTCAGAATGGACCGAGCACATACACCTCAGGTGTCGTCATCACGAGCCCCGGGGGGAGCTCGGCGGCGGTCAGCACCTTTGACCCGTCGCGAATAGTCAACGTCGTCTCGAGCAATGACAGCAACCAGAACATTACCCAGCAGATGGAGATCAACGTGACGTTGAGCAACTACAGTGCTCTAAAAAGTCAGATTCAACTCAGCCAATTGGCGACGAACGTTACCAACAATGTGCAGTCCGCACTGGCAACCAGCATATCGCATTAATTATGTTACTCGATGCGCAAATGGTGGGACGACGTCTTCTGGCTGTCGGGACGACAAAGGAAGACGCGCGTGAGACGGTCAAAGTTCGCAGAAAGTGAAATTATCAACATCCTGCGCCAGCAAGAGGCTGGAGAGAAGACGGCTGACATCTGTCGACGCTACGGCATAAGCCCTGCAACGTTCTTTAACTGGAAGACCAAATATGGCGGTCTCGATGCCCACGGCGTTCAGCGTCTGCGGAGGCTTGAAGAGGAAAACAAGAACCTCAAGAAGCTGCTTGCGGAATCCATCCTCGAAAATGTGAGACTGCGGGAGAGCTCCAGCAGGAGCGTTTGATAGTAGCGTGGTCAGTTCAGAGTTTGCGCCTGTGCCCAGATCAGCCGCCAAAGAGATCAATCGCGATTGGAATGCGCAGCATCACCCGGACATCAGGTGCATCACGCGTTGCACCTATCTGCGTCGTAAAGTTGACGCCCACATGAGAGTTCACCTGGTACGACCCTCCTACCAACAAGCTTCCGACCTGCAGCGCGGTCGACTTTGATGGCGTGTTGTTGAGCATGACGGTGGTACCGCCAATATAATAGTGCTGATAGCCAAGGGTCAGCGAGGTAGACTCGTTCAGTGCGATAGCCATCCCCAGCGTGGCCCCGAAGGAGTCACCCGGTGTGACTTCGCCCACGACACATGCCTGGTTGTTCTGTGGACCGCAGGTCTGCGAGATGGTTCGATTCTCGTTCTTGCCGAAACTGTGATCGTACTCGACGCTTCCAAAGAGCACGACCGGATCGGTGGGAAAGATAAACGTAAGGCTGGGCTCGAGCGCTGTAAAACCTGATCCCGTTGGAAGGGCAAGCGGTGCCCCATTGCTCTGGTCAAAGGCGACGTCGAACGGGCCTGTTCCCGTATCGGTTTTGTAACGCAGATTGCCTACGAATATCGGCCAGCTGTCGGCACCAGAATTGAACTGATAATGCGCAGCAAGTTCGACGTCACCGATGCCGTGTCCGGTGGTGTAGCTCTGGAATGGATGCGCATTGCTCGTTGCCGGAATGTCGGTTTCGCTATTCTGTCGATAGAGATAGGGGACCTTGGCTTCGAGTTCCAGACGATTGGTCAGGCCGTAGCGGGCAGTGAGAGCGGCAATGGTGGTGTCGCCACGAATATCGGAGGCATCAATCACCCCGACCAGAAGGCCCTGGACGATAGAGATCCCCCGAAAAATAAGCTGGTTCGTAGAGACGTGGTCAAACTCCAGAGAGGGCTCGAGCGAAAGAGTGCCGCGCGGGGTGAGTACGCCGCCAAGATCGGAGAGGGCCTGTACCTGCGGACGTGGCGCCTGGCCTGGAGCCTGTCCCACTGGCTTGGTTTCTTGCTGCGGCGCGGGGGCGGCGCTTTGAGCTTGCGGCTGCGGCTCTGCGCTTGCGGTCTGTGTTACGACGGGGGCAGGTTTGGGTTGGCTGGCAGGCTTCGGGGACGCTTGTGTCTGCATCGCAGCATGGGTTTGCTTCTCAAGCGCCAGAATGCGCGTCGTCTGCTGCCTGAGTGCGGCCTGAAGTTTTTTGAGGCTCGCCTCCTGCTTGGCCACAAGTGCCTGTTGTGCGGCCATTTGATGACGGTAGGCTTCCAGCTCTGACTGGAGCTGCTCAAGATTGACGCTGTCTTTCTTGTCCTTGGGAGGTACTTGCGCAGAGCCTTGGGCGAGAGCCGGAACTGTCAGTGCAAGTAGGGTGCTGCCGATCATCAGCGCCTGAGCGGCGTTGGCCATAGGTCTCATAAAGTGTCCCCTCAGCGTGTGCCGTTCCCCCCCATTGGGCCTGCGGCAAAAATCCCAAGTATAACCTCAGTTGAGCGACCTGCGTGATACCTATATTCAGTTTCGATGGCAGGCTTTGAGGAGCATCTGTTGCGCTTGTATTACGCAGTCATGGCAGGAAATCGAATGCGCAGCTTGTCCCGAAATTTGTGTAACGTGTTACTTATTGCCCGCTTTGATTCTGATCATTACATTTATATACAACAATATAATTATAACAGCAATTACTTCTTGACGTAATGGCTTTTCTCGATTTCGCGGTCGAAATCGCCGCGCCGTGGAAGGTTCTTCTTGGGGTGCTTGGGTGTGGATGCCTCGCCAGGACACAGTGCGGCTGGGCACTTAAGCAGAAGAAATAAGACACTGTCGAACGGGTGCTCTCCCGGCAACGGGAGGCATGCACGTGCTCGGTGTGGACATGCGGAGGGCTGGGAATGAGTTGACCTTGGCAGGAGCTTAAGGGGAGACGGGTCTTGCAGCCGCGTAGCGCACCAAGGCAGGGGAGTACCGTCATTGTTGCCAGCCTGCGGGGCAGCGGCGAGTTGTGCGCCGCCCTGGCGGAGGCGCACCTCAGCGGGATTTCCTGTGGCAAGGTTGATGAGATAGCCGGCATTGCAGCCCAAAAGAGCGCTGCCGCGATTATTGTCGACCTGGACGACATGCTGGGTGTCTCCGACCGGGCGGCTTTGAAGGCTCTGCGCAGTTCGAGTAGAGCGACGCCGATCATCGGCATATATGGCTATGACACCGGCGACTCTCAGGCGCTGGCACAGGAATATCTCAAGGATCGTCTCTTCGATCAGATCTGCAGCCGTCCGTTGGACCTGGACCGCCTGCTGCAGACGCTCAAGAGACCAAGGACTGCGCTCCCGCGTGACAGCAGGGACACCTGCGCGGAACCCAGCGACGATATGGGCATCGTAGGCGAAAGCCCTGCCATCGTTGCCATACGCCGTTCAATCCGGAAAATTGCTGCAACCGATGTACCAGTCTTGATCACGGGAGAAAGCGGAACAGGCAAGGAGCTCGCCGCCCGCGCCATCCACCAGCTTTCGTCACGGCGCGCAGCGCCGTTCGTTGCAATCAATTGTGCGGGGCTGCCTCCTGGGCTGATCGCAACCGAACTCTTTGGTCACGAGCGTGGCGCCTTCACAGGGGCGGTTGCGCGAAAGCTCGGGCGCCTTGAGATTGCAAATGGCGGAACCAATTTTCTCGATGAGATCGGCGACTTTCCCCTGGAATTGCAGGGCCATCTGCTACGCTTTCTGCAGGAGAAGGTGATTGAGCGCGTCGGCTCAACGACCTCGATCACACTTGATACACGCATCGTTGCCGCTACCCATATTGATCTGAAGAAAGCCGTCGAGGCAGGTCGCTTCCGCGAAGACCTGTATTACCGGCTGAACGTGCTGTCGATCGAAATGCCTCCGCTGAGAGCCCGCGGCAACGATATCGTACTGCTGGCCGACCGGCTTCTGCAAAAATTCAGCCGCGAGGCGAACCGGTCGGTTGTCGGCCTGCGCGATGACGCCATTGCCGCCCTGCGCAGCTACACCTGGCCCGGCAATGTCCGTGAACTGATTGCGGTTCTGCAGCGTGCCGTCGTGCTGGCCGATGGACCTTGGCTGACGGCCTCCGCTCTTGGACTTTTAGGTGCATCTGCGGCTGCGCCAGCGGCCATGCCGACGCTCGAACAGGCGCGCAACGCGGCTGAGAGCGCGTGCATCCAGCGCGCGCTCACCATGTCAGGCTCCAATGTGCGCCGCGCCGCCCGGATACTGGGCATTTCGCGCAACACGCTTTATCGCCTGGCCGAGCGACACGCTATCATCTTGCGTGAGCTCTGAAACTCCGGTTCATGTCGCTGACCGGCAGCTGTCGGGGGAGCCCGGCACGTCCTGCCGAATGTAACAAGACCGTAATAAAGAGTTCCATCCCCCCAACATTCGCAAAATACAATCTTGTCGCCTCTGGCGCAAACCACGGTTTCCCGCACAGTTGGGTGCATGAACGGAGGGTATCCATGAAAACATGTTTTGCTTGGGCGCTTGCGGCTGCGGTCGCGCTACCTTTGACGGCTGCCGAGGCTCTACCGGCGCCCGCCTACACGCTGACCAAGGTCGTCCATATCGGTGTGCCTGATCGCTGGGACTATCTGCATTATGATGCACCTTCTCATCGCGTCTACATCGCCCATGGTGCCGAACTCTCGGTGATTGATGGCGACACCGGCGCGCGAATAGGTGTGGTCACTGGCATGCCGGGGGGCACCCATGGCATCGCGATTTCTCATGCGACCAATCAGGGCTTTACCGATGATGGGGAGGCCGGCGAGGCGGTGGCGTTCAATCTGAAGACCCTGAAGGTCGAAAAGCGCATCAAGGCTGCCCCCGACGCCGATGGCATCTTCTTCGATC
>JAGWRJ010000930.1 GCA_028869725.1 Alphaproteobacteria bacterium
CATCCGCCCCAAACCCCTTCCAGTCCACCTGCAACGCGTACACATCCCCAGACGCCGTCCCAACAGGATCACCCTGGTAACTCCCAGGACCCGCCGTGCACGTCCGCCCTCCACCCTTCGGGTTGCCTTGCTGCTTCGGAGTGGCTGGGACTGTTGTCGCATAAATGTAAGCTGGATAGCCTGAGACGGCATCATTAGGATTGCCATCGAAGCAGCCAGTACCATCATACACAACCGAAGAATATTGAGGAAATCCGTTAGCGGCTTCATTCGCCCCGACTGAAGTACAGGCAGCATCTGGGCTCGAGAAGTATCCGTAGGCGCATCCAGAGCTACAACTCACATTGGTGCCAACCCAATTTTCCACGCCATAAACCGTGACTTGTCCTGCAGTTGCCTCTTTACCGCTGAGACTTACTCCAAGTACCACAGCCACAATGATGCTCCACTGCAATGCGCAAGCCGCTATGCACGCCGCCTTATTTTTGTAAACCGCACGAACGATGTGAAGAAGCAATGCAGCGGCTCTTATCTTTTTCTTCTTTGGCTGCCCGCTCTTCATGCCACACAAAACGCCAAGCATTTGCTTATTTTGTAGCACATCACCCCCATATATTCTTAGTTCCGATCGTAATGTAAAAAACACCCTACCCTTGATGACGCCTTACGAAAATTAATGTAATGAATGCAACATGTTGATAAATTCAAAAAGGCGAGCCTGCTTCACCGTCACAGCCTCCTTGGCAAGGAGTTCACTGAGCTGGCCCGCGTTTTGAAGGACCTCCAGTCTTTGAGAAGAAAGGCGAAAGGCGCGATGAAGTCCAAAAAATTTTCCCCGGTTGCGTGAGCACGCTGCGCGTCTAGGAATGATGTCCAAAAAGTCTGAATGGACGATCGGCCAACGCTGGGATGGTGTGTGATGCAGCCGGTCAGCGATTTGGAGTCGAAAGAGCCTGCTCATTTGAGAGCGCGGTAGGTTTTGCCCTGCTTTGCGCACCGATTGGGTGCGTCGTGGATGCATTTATCCCCTGACACCGATCATTCGGTGGTACGCCATCCACAGATTGCGCAGCGCGAACCGCGTGTGCTGCAACTGGGTGGGGTTCTTCGCCAGTCCTCGGTGCGCACTTTCACGTGACAAAACTGGCGCTCGGGCACCCGTAACGGGTGCTCGACCTTGGCGCGGATGCGCGCCTTGGCTCGCTCGATCTGATCAACCAGGGCAGCTTGTTCAGTGAGAGCCGCGAAGATGTGTGTCGGGATAGCCTTCCGCGTTGAGTTCACCAACGCCCGCCGCAAGACGACGGGCTTGCACAAGTGCGCGTCCTGACACGATAGCGTGCTTCAGCACCACAAGCAGCAGCCGAAGGTTGAAGATGCATTGCTATGCGGCCAGCCGCGATGCAGTCAACGAACCAACAATCTTGCCGATACCGACCGCAGCCGTGAGGGCAGCAATCAAGCGGGCGTGATCACCTATGTTCCACAGGTGTGCGATGGCGCGCTCTTTCAGCCTAGATCTCGCGCGCTTTGTCTTAAATTCCGATCACCCACCTGGATACGATGGCAGGATCATCGTGCGGTTCACCAGTACGTCGAAAGCATAGCCCGGCCGGATCGTCAGCGTCGGCTGGATGCTCAGGTTCTTGTTGAGCAGGTTGGCGCCGACGCTGTCCATCTGCTGAGCCAGAGCTGAGGCCGCCTGCTGGCTCGCGGACGGGGTGTTGAGGGCACCGGCGTTCTGCGGCTGGCTCAGCTGCGCGCCCACGCCAAGCAAGCTCATCAAGATGGCACTGCCAAAGATCCGCATGTAATGGTTGTCGACCTGGTCGTGGAATCCGGCCTGGCCCTCCGCGTCCGTGCCGCTCATCCCCTTCAGATCCATCATCGCGTCATTGGGGAAGATCAAGCGATTCCACGCCACCAGCACGCGGCTCTGGCCATAGGCCACGTCGCTGCCGTACTCGCCGATGATGCGCGTACCCTGGGGAATGAGCACCACGGTCGGATTGAGGCTGTCATAGACCGTCTGCCGCACTTGCGCCGTGATCGTCCCCGGCAGATCGCTGTCGATGCCTGTCAGCATCACTGCGGGAATGACGGCGCCGGCGAACAGTTCATGATTGCTGATCGGCGGTTGCGCCGCCGCGTCGAGGTAGCCGTTCGACGTCTTGTCGTCCTGGGCGGCCAGGAACGCCTTGTTCTGGGCTTGCGGGCTCTGGTCGGCGCCAGCCAAACCCGACGCTCCCTGAAGTGCCGCCAGGGCTTTCTGGAGGTTGGGATCGGCCGCGCTCTGGGGCGTTGCAGCCAATGCTGTGAGTTTGCGCAGTGCGTCGGCCTGCGATGGTGCTGCAGCCCCGGATTGGATCCCGCTCAGCATACCCACGCTCCCCGCGCTGGTCTTGGCCAGGTGTGCAGTCTGGTCCGCCAATATGGCGCCTTCCAGCTCCTTGTAGTGCTGCTCGATCAGCCAACGGCGGTACTTCTGCGCCGGCGTGAGTTGCGGAGGCTCGCCGCTGGCGTGCAATGCCGCGCCGGGGTTGTTCACGTGGTTCAAAGGTGCGCCCGGGCTGCTGGCTGCGCCGACGGGCGCAGATGCGGCGTTGCCGGTTGGATCGGATGACGCCGCCACAGGCCCGCCCAAATGCTGCTGAGCGGCGCGCTGCATGGCGGCGACGTCCGGCGATGTCTGCCCGACCATGGCGGTCGTCCCGGAGCTCTCAGCGGGCTGACTCTTGTTGCCGGCCGTCAGAATACCGATCACCATCCCGCCGACAACGACACTGCCGCCGACGAAGGCGATCTTCTTGAAGTTCCTGCTCAGGCGCGCTCCGCCTTCGCGCGGAGTGCCCTTGATGCTCAGGGCCCCTCCCTTCTTGGGCGCCGCGGCGCCGTTGAGGTCCTGGTTGAGCAGACTCTCGTCCAGGGGCTTGTCGTCTTGAATCGCTTCAGTCATGACGCGCCCTCACCGCCAGGAGAGCCAGCCGCCACCACCTGCCTGACCGTGCCGGCATGTCACGCTTCTGGCGCCCTTGCCCACGCCGACGACCAGTTTGAACGTCTGCGGCAGGCCATCGATGATGTAGTAGCCATGCACCAGGCGACTGTTCATCAGCTCAGTCTGGCCGTTGGTGACGTTGAACACGGCTGGCGCGTCGGTGTATTTCATGTCGGGCGGCATCTGCAGGTAGGTGTGGCCACCCCCTGCGAAGACGCGCACGGGCTTCAGATCCGCGTTCTCAAGATCGGCATGGCCGTCGTCCGCCTTGCAGATGAAGTCGAAGTCCAGGCTGGCAGGGTTGATGCTGCCCATGGGTGCAACCACGGCCTTCTTCCTGGCCTCGACCCTGGCCTGCTCAGCCGCCCTGGCCTGCGCTGCCTGCTGCTGCATGTTGATCACCAGCTGCTGCGGGTCGTAGAAGCCAACCAGCGGCACGTAGTCATGGGCGTCGCTCACCAAGGTCATGTAATAGACCCGCCCGGCGTCGGTCGTGACCACCAGGTTGGTCACCAGACCGGCATCCGTGGGCTTGACCACCACCACGGGGCGATTGCCGGCGCCGGCCGATTGCACAAGCCAACGCACCGAGTCGCCGATGGACATGTTGGTGATGTGCTCCCCGGCCATCAGGTTGATGACGCAAATGTGGAGCGGTGCGCAGGTGATCGTGGGCCGACTTTGGCCGTAGGGGTACATCACCTGACCATTGGTGCCGACGAGAGAAGGCGCGATCCCGGTTTGCAGCCATTCCTGACTGGCATCCTCCGTAGCCCTCGACGAGAGCGGGACCGGAGCGACCCCATGGACTAGCTGGTCGCTCGTGCGTCCCTTGTCCGGGGTGCCGATCAGGTGAATCGTCGTGGTGCTCGGCATGGCCATAGCGGAGCTGGCCACCATGGCGAGCGCCACCAGTGCGTAGGGGAAGAATTTCATGGCGGCTTCCTTACTGGCCTTTGGAAAAGACCTGCGTCCAGGTCACGTTCTTGACGAACAACCCGAGCGGGTTGTCCAGCATGACCTGCGGACTCTCGGCGAGATTGGGGTCGATCCCCGTGGTGACATCGGCCTTCCAGTGCTCCACCGGCTGCGGCTGCCCGCCGTTCACCCGGACCTCATCCCAGCCGACCTGCCACGTGTCTTTGCTCACTGGCAGGATGCTGGTGATGTTGGCGCTCACCGTGAAGTCGCCGAACGGGGGA
>JAGWRJ010000931.1 GCA_028869725.1 Alphaproteobacteria bacterium
GAACCCCTCGACGCCGGCAACCTGATCCAAGCGCGCTACCTCGAACCGTATGCGATGGTCTGGATCAATCAGAGCCTCTACCAGGGCAAGAGCGCCCCGTGGGCATTCGGTGCCCTCACCCGCGCGGCGCAATCCGCCTAGGAGTCTGGGCGGCAGAGCCTGCTGACGAGTGATGTAAGGTGAGGTAAGTTGCAGTCATGGCCGCAACTTACCTTCCCTACGACCCGCAGCAGCTGCTGCTGCTTCCCGAGGCGATGCAGGACTGGCTGCCGCAGGGGCATCTGGCCCACTTCATCAGCGACACGGTGGACCAACTGGACCTGAGGGCCTTTCACGCCCGCTATGAGCAGGACGGTCCACGCAACCAGCCCTTTCACCCGGCCATGATGGTCAAGGTGCTGCTATACGGTTATGCCACCGGGGTGTTCAGCTCGCGCAAGATCGCCCGTAAGCTGCACGAGGACGTGGCCTTTCGGGTGCTGGCGGCCGGTAACTTTCCGGCACATCGCACGATCCGAGACTTTCGGGCCATCCACCTGAAGGAGTTCTCGGAGCTGTTCGTGCAGGTGGTGCGCTTGGCGCGTGAGCTGGGGCTGGTCAAGCTCGGCACGGTGGCCATCGACGGCACCAAGGTGAAGGCCAATGCCAGCCGCCACAAGGCGATGAGCTACGGGCACATGGTGAGAGCCGAGGCCGAGCTGAAGCAGCAGATCGATGTGCTGCTGAGGCGCGCGGCGCAGAGCGATGAGGCTGAAGCCAACGAGCCGGAGCTGGATATTCCGGCCGAGATTGAACGTCGCGAGGCACGGCTGAAGGCCATCGGGGCGGCCCGCGAGCGCCTGGAGCAACGCCAGCGCGAGCAGGATCGCCAGGCCGGGCGCAGCGTGGACGATGAGGGCAACACCCGCGGCCCCGGTGGCAGGGTGTGTAAGCGGCAGTTCGGTACTGCGCCCGAGAAGGCGCAGGAGAACTTCACCGACCCGGACAGTCGCATCATGAAGCGTGCTGGCGGGGGTTTTGACCCCTGCTACAACGCGCAAACGGCGGTGGATGAGGCCGCACACATCATCGTGGCGGCCGAGCTGGACAACTGCGCGCCGGATGCGAATTGGCTGCTCCCGATGATCCAAGCGGTCAAGAGCAATCTGGGGCAATTGCCCACACTGGGACTGGCCGATGCCGGCTATCGCAGTGAGCAGAACCTGAAGGACTCACCCATCGAACTGGTGGTGGCGCTGGGCCGGGAAGGCAAACAGCACGCCCAAGTCGATGCGCAGCAATACCCTCACACCGCGGCCATGGCTGCCAAGTTGCAAAGCCAGGCCGCCAGGGCAGCCTACCGCAAGCGCAAGTGGATCGCCGAGCCACCCAACGGCTGGATCAAGGCCGTGCTGGGGTTCCGCCAGTTCAGCCTGCGCGGTATGCACAAAGCCCAAGCCGAGTGGAAGCTGGTGTGCGCGGCGCTGAACCTGCGGCGCATGGCGATGATGCTCGCCTGATCAGGCCGGCGGCAGCTCCATCGCAAGCCAAGATCGGGCAAAACCGGCTGCTCTGGTGGCCCTCGGTCAGATCGCACCGCCGTTCGAGCCGAACATGCCGCTCGCCCGGCTGCGAAATCCCGCCTTCAGTGCGCCCGCCAAGGCTCTGCCGCCCAGACTCCTAGGCCATATCGTGCGATCCGATTCAGGTCAGCGGCGGCCGACCCAGCCCGCAGATCGGGCCCGTCCCGCCCGGACATCGGCCTGCGCGGACGGCCGAATGCGCACAGGAGGGTGACGGCAGGAGCGAGTGCCTATAGAATTCGCGGCCCGGCGCCGGGATAGCTCAGCTGGTAGAGCAGCGCATTCGTAATGCGCGGGTCGTAGGTTCGAATCCTATTCCCGGC
>JAGWRJ010000932.1 GCA_028869725.1 Alphaproteobacteria bacterium
ACTTGCTGCAAAAAGTAAAGCGGAGGCCCAGTAAGCTGGCGTCACGTTTCCTTCCGTCACAAATAGCGAAGCTGTGATTGGACCCAGGCCGAAGCCCGCCAACGAAACTGGGGCATTCAGCAAACCTAAGCTGCGGGTCCGATCTAAATCAATCAACAACTTTAGGCTAAAGGGAAGCAACCCATTCCAGCAAAGACCGAAAACGCAGCAGCCAATCAAATAGCCAATCCCGCTCTGAAGATCGCCCAGCCCCAAAGACACGATCGCCTGGACTAGGCAGCCAAGCGTCAACACACCGCTGAACGGCAGACGCCAGGCACCCCATCCAACAGCAAACGACGCAAATACAGCCACTGCTTGCAATGCGGCGACAGCCGACCCCACGACTTCTTGGGGGACGCCATGCTGACCCGCGATTTGAGTGAGATAGCTGTATGCTGCGCCAATCCCGGCATTCTGGAGCAACACTGTGAACAAAGCAATGATTTGGCACCGCCGGTAGACGCCAAAGCGTTTCTTCCTGGGTTGCGACGCAGGGAAGTTTGCATCGGACAAGCCCATCGATGCGAGTACCGCAAACGCTGCCGAAACTGAGAGCGCAGAAAATCCCACCACGACGGCGAGATGTGCGTCGGTCATGCTTCCTAGGATATATGTCACTGCAAGCGGCGGAACGGCGGTAATCCCGAGGAAAAAGCCATTCATGCGCTCAGGATTTCGGACGTATGTTAGGATCAGCGTCGCCGCTGCCAACGCTCCGCCTTCCATTAGCCCGCTGATTGCCCGTACTAAGGAAAGTTCCAGCGGAGAGGCCGCTTTGAAGCTTAGGCCGTCGAAGAGCACCAGAAGCAGCGACACAATGGCCACCTTTAGGCGAAACTTGCCGCCGCGAAAAATTGGTAGTCCGATCGTAGAACCGATCGCAACGCCCAACATCTCGAGCGTTGCGACCGTTCCTAGTGTGCCATTTGAGAGGCGACCGATTCTCACCAGCGAGCCGAGCAGCATCGGAGTTATCGCCATAGCGACAAAGGTTACGGAACCGAATACCATCGCCGCGATAATCGAGGCCATCGGCTGCGCTATAGAGACATCAGCCTCCGCGCAGGACAATTCTATTGCGCCTCCTTCAGGCATGCTGATCGTCTGAAGTCTATCCATAATGCGCGTCTCACCGTCCCACTTCTCAACACCTTTACGGTGCAACCCAAGGCGGTTTGGACCGCCGAAAAGTAACAAGCTGCGCTGCAGTTCTCGAACGATAAACTAAACCTTTGCGAACTACGCGTAGAGACGGCTTCCGCCCGGGAGCGGCTTGCATTCCCACGCCAACCAAACTCTCCGCGACCTATCCGCCCCCTTTAGAAGCGCCAGGTTAGGCGCAAGCCAATTTCACGCGGTCGGGCGACAAGAAAGGAATTTCCCCAGTTTCCAAGAGTCGCGTAAGAACTTAACGTACGTATTGTTTTCGCAATTTCTACATGGCTGTCAGCGAGATTTGTTCCGTAAAGCTGCAATGTCCAGTGGTTCATGTCGTATTCGATGCTTCCATGTAACAACGCATAGCCAGGCGACGTCGTAGCCGGAGTGTTAGGATTGATGCTCGGCAATAGATTTACGGTTGAGCCCCGGTAGTCGGCGCCCAATATGAAGGTAAGAGCACCTGCCCCCACACCCGTGGTGTATTGCACGTTGCCAGATGCGGAAACGTCCGGCGTGCCAGGCAACCTATCGCCCTTCCGGCCAGTAATTGCATTAGGAATGATCGTTCCAATTCCACTACCTGCAGGCAAGCTGAAGTTCTGAGTCAGTCGAGCTTTGGAGTACGCTGCTGATACATTAAAGCTAAATCCATGGCCCAATGGACCCGAAAGCTCTGCCTCAAAACCTTTCGAAGACGCAGCGTTTCCGTTCACTACTACAGCGGTTAGGTTGTACGGCGTGAGCAAGTCGATCTGGGGTTTCAGCCAATCGATATAAAATCCATCCAAAGAGTAGTAGAGGTCTGACCAATTTCCTTTGATACCTATTTCATAATTATTCGTTTTATCGGGCTGGTAATTCAAAAGCTGTGTAGGTTCAAGAACGGGGCCCTGAGTTACAAATGAATTTGAGCCACCTCTACGGAAGCCCTGTGACCAGGTGGCGTAGATATTCGAAGAGTTATTGAGCTTATAAATTGTATCGACTTTGAAAATTGCGTCAGTTACATCGCTTGAATATGCTGTGTCGTAATTGAAGAGGAATAATGACGAGGCCGCATGCTGCCTCTGAGAGAACGTCTCATAGAAGCCTCGCACCCCCGCTGTCGCCTGCCAACGACTATTTAGGTGCCAAGTCAAATTTCCATACAAGGCATAATCATCAAAATTTTGGTAGTCGTTCTGGACATAGACAGAATTGTTGGAAAACAGAGGTATATACGTGCCGCCTAAAATTATGGGTACAGTGGAGCCGCCATGCGCTGCGGCGCTCTGTGCATTTGCTCCCGCGTTCCATACGTCCAATCCGATAAAATGGCTGTCTTGCTGAAAAAACGCACCCACCACATAATCAAGCACGCCACCTTCCTTTGATACCAGCCGCACCTCCTCACTGTATGTGTTTTCTGAATCCGGATTTGTAACAGGGATCACCGTTCTCGGGTTTGCCGGAGCGCCCGTATAGTAATATCCATAGGGAGTGCCAAGCAGGGTTACAGTTTGGTCTGTCGCGAGTTTTCCTTGGGTGTGGCCATACGAAAGAGTAGTCGTTAATGTCGCGAAGCCAATATCGTAGCTGACATCGAGGGATGCGAGCTCCGTCGTGCGGTTATATGGCTGCTCCATAGGAAGTGATATTTGCCAATCACCTGTCGGCGGGAGGGTGAAGCGACTATCAATCGGTGAAATGCCTCCTTGAAAGGTATTATTGTCCATGGGAGCGCCATTACCGACAATATGCGCGTAGCTATACGAGCCGACGATCTTAGCCTTCTCGTTTGGCTTCCAGAGGAAAGAGGCGCGCCCCGAGTTAGTCCGAGTAAAGTTGACATCCTTCGCGTTGAAATACACCGCTGGGCTTCCAGCTACGTCTGATGGATTTGCCAAAATTGGCGCACCTGAAACATAGTTACCATTTTGGCGTTTCACGATGCCAAACTGATCTATGAATCCCGCTGAATATTGTCGCTCAGCAACAATGCGAACGGCAAAATCATCTGTGAGCGGGATATTTAATACACCGAGAAGATCATTATCGTAGCTGTTGGAGTGGGCCACCGCGGCGATAGAGCCGCTCACCAGCCCACTAAATTGGTTCAGATCCGGCTCGTTTGGAATAATTCGAATCGTACCAGCTAAGGAGCCCGCACCGTACAAAGTACCCTGAGGCCCTCTTAGCACTTCGATTCGCTTCACATCTTGTAAGGGCAACGATCCCGTGACGGGAGAATTTCCCAAATACATCCCAACAGGCGACTGAAAAAATCGATCGCTCGTAACAACTGGCTGCGACGCATTTATGCCTCGCATTATTGGAATCGAAGATTCCGCACGCCCCGCTCCGGCATCCGTAATCACAAAATTCGGCACCTCCTGGGAAAGTGAGGTGACGCTAGTAATATTTGCGTTCGCTAGTTGCTGTGCACTGAACGCCGAAATGCTGAAGGGCAGATCCGATATCTTCTCATGATGGCGGTTTGCTGTAACGACAACTTCTTCAATTCCTCCGCCACCAAGAGCGTTGGTTCGTGTGGTCTGCGCCAGAGCGACAGGCAGTGGATGGGTAAGCAAAACGCTCGTAAGGCAGGTCGCGGATGTCAGCCACCCCCTAAGACCCCTATCAATAGATTTGCTTCTAATTTTCGTCACGGCTCCCTCCTCCGCTTCGGGCGGCTCCAGCCGCCATCATTTCGCCACTGCCGCCCTCAACGGGGGGCTCCCCACAAACTCGGCGGCACCGCGTGCTGCGCGCCACTTTTACGATAATAATCTATCAATTCGCGGCCGCTACCCCTACAATCCGACTATTTTCCGATATTAGTCAATATTTATTTGCAATAAGGGTGGGGCTGCTGCCACGGGGACAGCACCTTGGGCTCGGATTTCCAGGGGGGAGGGCCAACCTCCAACGCCTGGTCAGCTCCCGCCGCCCCGCTCAGCGGCGATCTCTTTCGGAGCGCCACAGTGTTGACGATCCCCGGGACATGACCGGCAACACCAACATGCTCGCGGCGCCAACGAACTTGACGCGTCCTTTAATCCGGAGGCGACCATGGGACAGCGGCTGTTCGTGACGGGGGACTGCGCGGAACATTCACGTTGATATGGGATCGGGCTCAGCCTTAGGCATCCCTCGCTCCACCTGGGAATGCGCCAGCATCCGAACCTAACGCCGCCTGGGCCAGCGAAAGTGTGGCTCGTTCAGTCTCAAGCATGAGGTTTGAGGTTAGCCCCATCTTTGCCAACTAGTCAGATCTCAAGGGCGCACTTCAGGCCAGGTTAAAACGCTTGTACCCAATGGACACCGCGAGCACGGCCAGTTTAGCCTAGGAAAATGTCACCTCAGCCGGCATAGGCGAGAGCAATTGCTTTTATATGTGACAGGATTCCAGCAAGCTTCTCTGAAGCCCTAGCGCAATAATTGAGCCCGGTTAAAATGTCCAGAACCAATGCACTACTGAAGCATACGCAGCTCTCCGCCAGGCTTTCTGAGGCGAAGTCCGCGCTACGCCACATCAACTACGCCTCTCGACTGCACGCAGAGGCTAGCACACTTCTGGCTTCATTGGGCCGGCGCCAGGAAGCCGAGGATGAACTCTCGGCCGCTGCACAACTTTTTGCGCCACGAGCGGAGGATTGTGAAGCGTTGGCGTTTGCCGCGTTCCAAATTGGTGCGCACCGTCTCGCCCATGAATTTTACGGACGCGTGGTCGAACTCGTCCCCCACGACGCTACTGCGTGGTATAATTTCGCGACAAGCCAACGCAATCTCGGCTTTCTGCAAGAGGCTGAATTTTCCTCAACCCGCTCACTGGCGCTTGACCCACAGCTCGTCCAGGCTGCCCTCCTCCGCTCGCACTTACGCAAGCAGCAACCGGGCAATAATCATGTCGACGAACTTCGCCAACTCCTCGTCAACTCGGAGAACAATGCCACCGCGCAGATATTTCTCAACTATGCGCTTGGAAAAGAACTCGACGACCTCTCCGAATACAAGGACGCCTTCACGCACTTTGCGACGGGCGCACACACTCGTCGACTACATCTGAATTATGATGTGAAAGTTGATCTGGATAAGATCGAGCGCCTACGCGAGGTTTACCCCCCCGCGATGCTGAAGGCAGCAAGGCACCAAGGCCGGGCGACGGAATATGCCTTCATTCTTGGCCTACCACGCTCAGGTACTACGCTAATCGAGCGTGTACTCACGGGACACCCGCTCGTCACATCTAATGGCGAAACCGATAACTTCTTGGCAGCTCTTCAGGAAGGACTGGACGGCGGAACGGACGATATATTCGCGCGCGCTGCCCGGGCGGATTCGAACCTTGTCTATTCGGCTTACGTTCAAAGGACGGGGAGCCCCCCTCCCGGCGGCATCTTACTGGAGAAGCTCCCATTAAATTACCTCTACGTAGGTGCGATCTGCCTCGCTATTCCGAATGCGCAGATCCTGCTCTTGCGACGATCTCCCGCCGACAATGCGTTTGGGATGTACTCAACTCTATTTTCTAACGGCTATCCGTTTAGCTATGATCTTGGTGAACTTGCCGAATACTATCTCGCTTATCACCGACTGACCGAGCATTGGAAGCGGCACCTTGGAGATAGAATCCTTGAGGTATCCTATGAGCACTTCATCGCTCAGCCGCAAACCCTGGGCCCTAAAATTACCGGTCACCTGGGACTTTCATGGAACGACAAAATGCTACTTGTCGAACAGAACCAAGCGCCTTCAGCGACCGCAAGCGCCGCGCAAATCAGAAAGCCAATTTACAGAACGTCGATTGGCCGTTGGCGATCGTATGCGACGGGAATGGGAAAGTTTATTGACAGAATTTCAGCAGCCGGTCTTGATCCGTGAGAGGCACACTTCTGCAACGAACATTGCCATTCATCCTCTCCAATTGATTACCTAAATCTGACGCGATGAATTTTCCCTATGCCAAACTCTGCTCACTCGCCCGCTGAAGCCGGCAGGTCCGAACCGAGCATGGATTGCCCATTCCACCTAGATCTAGATGGCAGAATCCCGGCTCCATGTCGCAGCTGTGGC
The DNA here is from genome assembly GCA_028869725.1 of Alphaproteobacteria bacterium. Classification (GTDB taxonomy): domain Bacteria; phylum Pseudomonadota; class Alphaproteobacteria; order Micropepsales; family Micropepsaceae; genus Rhizomicrobium. The sequence goes on from JAGWRJ010000932.1 coordinate 6,259, forward strand.
ACGCGCTGAATCCCGACATATCGTCGCCTTGCAATGAGGCACCAAGCGGTAGCTCAGATTGTCACCGGCGTACTGATGACGGCAATCTCACCACGAGTTAAGGCGAATCCCCGCTCCATCTCCATTATCGATATAATCAACTCAATTTTATCCGCACAGCACAGAGAGCAGCTATGTTTCTCGAAATCCGATTGGCCCGATGGAGTGCCAATATTGCTAAGGCAAATGCGCTAAACGATATCTATGAAAATCTACTCATCGTTCTTAAAAAAGTACGGAACTGATAGCGCGTCACCCCGAACCGCGGCCTCGATGAGGCTATCACGGGGCTCGACCACTTCCGGAAGGTACAGGCGCAAGTAGCCGACACACGCCCGATTTGTTTCGTCAAGGTACTCTTCTGTGATGCGCCCAGTCTGCCGTACCGAAATCATCCAGATTGCATCCAATATCCCGAGCATTATCCGGAAGCAGCGATACGGATTTCGCATTGCGGGCATATGGAAGAGCATATTAAATCGCTCGTAAAGCACGCCCGCCATGCGTCCAGTGACTGCGTCATCCAAATTTCGCGCTTCTACGCCACCATATCCTCCGTAAAGTATCTTTAGCATCGGAGGCCGTTCGTTGCTGAACTCGGCGCCTCGCCGAATTCCAATTGTGAGAAGATCTTGCCAACTATGCAAAAGACGCGCATCAACCGGAGTTGCATGCATATCTAGCATCTCTTCCAGATAGCGCTCTGCCAGCGCCTGGTACGCTGATTCCTTAGTGGGAAAGAAGTGATAAACGGATGCTGGCGGACAGCCAGCCCTTTCAGCGATCTGATAGAGGCCAATTGCATCAGGGCTGTAAGTTTGTAGTAATTCCTCAGTTGCCTCCAGAAGAGAATGATACCTAACCACACCTCGCTGACGCGAAGGACGACGATAGGCGGCCTCCCGGCGCGCGCCCTTCTGCTTCTTCGCCGGCGGTAAATTCTCACGTTTAGGCAATTTAGCTCGAGGCACGCATCGATTCCTTATGTATAGAATTCAACCATTCAATAATAAATTGTGCATATCGCGGTGTCTACGGGCTCTCTGCGCCAGATACTAACCCCCGATTCCATATCCAGATACCCCACGTGGCCATGAATGTAGCCCATTGGCATCTGTGCAAATGGCGGTATTCCAGATCCACACCGGCTTCGAGATGAATGTTCAGGCAATGTCGAACGATCCGTAGGGCGCAGCGTCAACCTCGTTCCAAAGGGAATGACGCTGCTGATACCTACTGCGTTTTCCTCGAGGCAGGGTGTACAGGTAAAAGTTTGGGCGCGCATGAGAAGTCATAGGTGCCGCGATGGTGGCCGCAGCGATGCGCGTAAGAGCCTTTCGTGTCGAGATCTTCAGTCTCAAACGGGGCCAGACGGAGGCCGGAACAGATCCCATGGCTGGTGACACCTAGAGCCTAGGTCACATAAGATGCAGCCCTCAGCAGTTGACCATCTTGATGTTTCCTTAGCTTCATGCCATGCGCGCTGGGAGGCAGTCCCAAATTGAGGCGGCTTGGATTAAGATTGAAGCTGCGTGGCGCATCAATGAAGGCCCTAGATATAAATCCGTAGCCTATCAGTCCGCGTTCGCCCTGGAATAGTTGAATATTTTTACTGCGCTGTTCTTCCATTTTGTAGATCTGAAAGGGAGTAGTCGAAAAGATGCTGACGATCATCGGCGCGAATACCCGAGCGAGTGACTGAAGTAAATCTGGCTGAATCTGTTAGGCCATCTGTCTCGGTTATCAAGCCCTGCAGCACTTTCAGTGCTGGCTTCGGGGAAGGTAGACCGTGAGGCCATCGAGCGTCGCCTCCAGCTTTATCTGACACGCCAGCCGCGACCGAGTTTCAACGCCTTCAGCGAATTCGAGCATGCTAACCTCCATCGCCGTCCGCTCGCCCATTTTGGACAGCCACGCATCGTCGACATACACATGACATGTCCCGCAGGCGCATGCTCCGCCGCAATCGGCATCAATGCCTGGGACGCTGTTCGCGACAGCGACCTCCATAACCGAGTGTCCGACCTGCCCGTCTACCTGACGGTTGTCGCCGTTGGGCTGGATGAAGTTAATTTTGATCATGGCCAGTCTCCTGCGGACTCCTTGAATGATGGGCGTCTCTATTGATGAGAGATTGCGAGTGCGCTGCCGTCGCCGGTTGGCTTGCAATTTGGTCTATAATTGCCGCGGAATGACGACCTGAATTGCGTTACAAGAAACCGCTGTGCCTGACTCCGGCGGCCGACCTCGCTGGTTAGTATCTGCAGAGAGCGGCGAATCCTTGCTCGCCATCCCCTGCTGCGACCGCAGCCTGAATCCGCTCGTGATTTGCAGCCAGCAGCAGGTCCGGCGCGTCAACGTCCGCAAAGGCCGAGCGGAACAAATCCATGGATTTGCTGAATGTGCTTAACGTCGCATCTGTTGTGCCAAAGTCCTGCTGCTCCACCGCATCCAGCAGCATGTCGATCTGTGCGGGCAGCAATTGCAGTGCTTGTCTGACGAAGGGGCGAAATTCCCCGACGCCGAGACCTTCCCGACTGGCGTAGCTGACCGCCTCCAGGCAGGCGCCCATTGCACTGAAGAAAAATCCTGCTGTCGCGCCGACATCGACGATGTTCGGCATGTCGACCTTGGAGCCAAGGTAGGTCGCGCCACCGGCCAGCGCACGAAGCAGAGGCTCCTGGCGCTGCCAGACATCAACCGCACCACCAAAGAGGATTGTCGCGTTCTCGCTGCCGATATTGGACGGATAACACTGTATGGTTCCGCTTAGGTACGCCGCGCCAGCACGCATCACATGATCACCGAGTTCGCGGATGTGTCTTGGGCTTCCAGTGATCAGATTAACGACGTCCTTGTTTGCTAGCTGCCCCGGCTTGGAATCGAAAAAGCCGGTGACATCATTCGTGGTAGTCGTCACTAGGATTACTGTGTCGGCAGTGTCGATCGCGTCCCTCGCAGTTTTGGCGACCAGAGCGCCCTTGTCCGCGAGCGGCGTGCACTTCAAGGGCGTCCGGTTCCATACGACGACAGGCCGACCGATAGTACAGAGCCGCGCCGCGATCGCAGTCCCCATGAGACCCATTCCAATAACCGCGGTTGCGTTCTCCATCGTCGCTGCCTCATACCAATGCACGCCAATAACCAATATTTATCTGCCAACTTTCTGTCAAGCGGGTGGTTAAGTCCGGCGACAGCGCAAGGCCCTCAGTGCTTAGGGGCCGGGGTTCAAATGTCTAAGAACTAAGGTGGCGCCACAATGCCCTTAAGAAAGCAGGCCCCTCTGGCTTGCCTCAGCCTTCAGCCAGCGGAGCGTTGATCGACGGACAAACTTAGCCCTCACTTAGCGCCTCCATCTGGTAGCTAAGTTATAGATAGGACTGTGCCCTCGCACTGCACCCACGGTTAGCGGAACGTTGGTTCATGGCAACTCTTCCGGAAGGAAGCAAAGTCTGTCGCAGCGCACGCACCTCTACGCTTCGGCGCCAGCTATAATTGTTCCTTGTATCAGATTCCTGGGTACATCATTCGCCAGGTATTCTCAAACCGCTTGGATTTTCACGATCACGCACCGCTCCACCAACCTCGCACACAACGCAATCTATTGGCATCCTGTGGCGTACGAACGGAAACGTGCGGCTCTTACTTATGCTTTTTCAGGACCTTCCTGACCTAGCTGTTCGCTATTTGAGCCATGCCAACAACAGAATAACCGAACAAGAGTCGCGTCACATCGATCTGGGCCTACCGAAGCGGGTAGAACCCGGACTTGACAGGGCAAAGCAACCCATATCTATAATGGATAAATATTGGCTATGGAGCTGCCCATGAGCTGGACCAATGAGGCTGATCAAGATCTGCGCGCCCGTGCCCAGCAGGTCATCCCAGGCGGCATGTATGGCCACGAGTCAACCCGTCTCTTGCCAGCTGAGTTCCCGCAGTTCTATTTGCGGGGAAAGGGCGCGCGGATCTGGGACGTCGACGGCACCCGGTATATCGACCATCTCTGTGCGTATGGACCGAACCTCTTCGGCTACGGATTTGAGCCGGTGGAGGCGGCGGCCGCAGCTCAGCAACGGCTGGGCGATACATTGAACGGGCCCGCCGAGGTGATGGTCAAGCTCGCGGAAGCGTTCGTGAGCCAAGTGTCCCACGCCGACTGGGCGATGTTCTGCAAGAACGGCACCGATGCGAACTCCATGGCGCTAGTGGTCGCCCGTGCCCATAAAAGTCGTAAAACCATTCTGTGCGCCAAGGGCGCCTATCACGGCGCCGCACCTTGGAACACGCCTCGCCCGGCTGGCATCCTGCCGGAAGACCGCGCGCACATCGCGTATTTCCAATACAACGACGCCGACAGTCTCGTGGACGTCTTCAAAGCGCATGCGGGCGATGTTGCAGGCGTGTTTGCCACACCGTTCCGTCACGAGGTGTTCTACGACCAATACGAACCGGACGTCGAGTACGCTCGTTTGGCTCGCCGTCTATGCGATGAGAACGACGCGCTCCTGATCGTAGACGACGTCCGGGCAGGGTTCCGCTTGGCACGGGATTGCAGCTGGGAGCCCCTTGGCGTGCGCCCCGACCTCAGCACCTGGGGCAAGTGTTTCGCCAACGGCTATCCGATCTCGGCCCTGCTCGGCTCTGAGAAGGCGCGGGCCGCGGCTAAGGAGGTCTTCGTTACCGGCTCGTTCTGGTTCCAGGCAACCCCTATGGCAGCGGCCGTCGAAACCCTGCGGCACATCCGCGAGACTGACTATCTGGAGCGCCTGCAAAATTATGGTCGGCGTCTGCGCGAGGGGCTCGCCCAACAGGCGGGCATGCATGGCTTTGGACTGCGACAGACTGGCCCCGTGGTCATGCCGCAAATCCTGTTCGAGGACGATGCTGACTTCCGGATAGGATACGGCTGGACAGTCGAATGCCTGAAGCGTGGCGTCTACTTCCATCCTTATCATAATGGATTCATCTCCGCCGCACACGGCGACACAGAGCTAAATGAGACCCTGGACGCGACCGACCGGGCCTTCGAGGCGCTAAAGGCCGGCAAAGCCGCCTTAAAGCCGAATGCCGCCCTTATGCAGCTGCTGGCGCACGGCTAGTTGAGCTTGGAGCGAGTTCGCCAACTCCAGCTGTTGCGTGACGAACCGGATTATTTGATGGCGTTTACAGGAGAGACGAATGTATTCCATGGAAGAAGTCTTCGCCGGCTACAATCGACGCCAGGCAACACTGAAGGCTAGCTCCAATCGTTACGCCGAGGGCGTCGCCTGGGTTGCCGGCGAACTTGTACCGCTCGATGAGGCACGTATCCCGATCCTTGATCAAGGCTTCCTGCGCAGTGACCTTACCTACGACGTTCCGAGCGTCTGGGACGGCCGCTTTTTCCGCCTGGATGACCACCTCGATCGTTTGCAGGCCAGCTGTGAGAAGATGCGTCTGCGCATTCCTCTGGATCGGAACACCCTCCGGCAAACCCTGATCGACATGGTCGCCAAGTCCGGCATCCGCGACGCTTACGTTGAGCTCATCGTCACGCGTGGCCTGAAATTCGTCCGGGAATACCAAAGCTACGAGAACAACCTTTATCTCATGGTCATGCCCTACGTTTGGGCGATGCCTCCCCAAGTCCAGCTAACCGGCGGATCCGCCGTCGTCACTCGGACAGTCCGTCGTACGCCGCCCGGGGCAATGGATCCGACCGTGAAGAACCTTCAGTGGGGCGACTTCGTCCGCGGTTGGATCGAGGCCATGGATCGCGGTGCGGTGTATGCGCTGTTGCCAGACGGCGATGGCAACATTACCGAAGGTGGCGGCTACAACATTGTTGTGATCAAGGACGGCGTATTGCGCACGCCGTCCCGAGGCGTCCTTGAGGGCGTCACGCGCAAGACGGTAATTGAGGTGGCTGCAAAACTCGGCCTTGAGACCCTGCTGGATTTCGTCCCGGTCGACGACCTCTACACGGCTGACGAGCTTCTTATCTGCACCACCGCGGGCGGCGTCATGCCGTTGACCGAGCTGGACGGCCGGCCTGTTGGCGGCGGACAGGTGGGGCCCCTCACCCGTCGGATCTGGGAAGGTTATTGGAAAGCCCACTACGATCCCAAGCACAGCTTCGAGATAGATTATCCCGCTTCGGCCTAGACCGCGCCGGAGGCAGCTGTATCTGCTGTCTCCGCCCCGCCCTTCACGTGAGGAGAGATCAACGATGTCTGACCTGCAGACCAAGCCAACTCTGGCTACCCTTCCATTCGGCGCGCCGACGGAGCAGGTGATGGAGATATTCCAGCGCGACGGCGGATTGATTCTTGAAGGGGCGCTGACCGCAGCCGAAGTGGCAGCCGTAAACGCAGATCTGGACGCCGTCCTCGGCGCCATGCACAGCGGCACCATCAAGGACGATCCTGACGCCCAGGCGTTTTGGGGTCCCAAAACTAAGCGGTTGACCAACGTGGTCACGCTCAGTCCTACTTGGCGAGAGCGCCTTGTCGATCGGGATGAGACCTACGGCTATGTGAGGAGGGTGTTCGACGGCGTTTCGGACTCCTTCTGGCTGCAAGCGAGTCAGGCGATTGAGATTCAGCCCGGTGAACGCGTGCAGCCATTGCACCGTGACATGGGCAACTACCCGGTCTTCAATCAATACGGTCCGACCGGACCTGAAGTCACTTGCAACATGATCCTCGCCCTCATGCACTCTACAGAGGCGGCCGGAGCCACGCGAATCATCCCAGGCAGCCATCGCTGGGACTTCTCGCGCGAAGGCACTCAGGAGATGACCATCCCCGCAGAGCTGAAGCCCGGCTCCGTGCTGTTTTACGGCGGCAAGGTGATCCATGGCGGGGGAGCGAACGTCACTGCAAACGTGAAGCGACGTGTCATCGCCTCATCTTTTAATCCTGCGTTCCTGGTGCCCGAAGAGGCCTATCCCTTCGTCGTGCCGATGGACGAGGCGCGGAAGATGTCGCCTCGGTTGCAGCAAATGATTGGCTTCCGCTCTTTCCACCAGCGCGACCCGCGGGGCGGCAGCCTGTGGCAACACAACTACGAGGAGCTAGCGCTCCACCTCGGGCTTTAGGTTCGCACAAGAACTGCATCTATCGGCGACAACTAGGCCGCACCCGGGTGCGGCCCTGGGTGCTCCCCGAGCCATGTGGTCTTCATGCCGATCTGGAGACGGCAAACGGGTCCACGCACGGGCCTTGCCGTCATGCACACCCTTACCAGCTAAGGGTCTGGTCAGGTGGTACTCCTAACGCCCGACGTTAACAGTTCTCGCAGTATAGCCGTAACGTGAAACGCCCAAATCCCTGACCTCAATCTCCGGCTCAACGCCTCCTACAATGTCCGCGAGGACCCTGGCTGAGCCGCACGCCATGGTCCAGCCTAGCGTGCCATGGCCGGCATTGAGGAAGAGATTTGGTACCGAAGTCGCGCCGACGGTTGGCGTTCCGTCTGGCGTCATCGGGCGCAGTCCGGACCAGAACTGCGCGTCTGCCAAGGCGCTCGCTTGGGGAAACAGGCTATCTACGGACCGTTCCAATGTCCGGCGTCTGGCTACGGGAAGGTCACAGGTGAAGCCGGATACCTCAGCCATGCCACCAACGCGAATGCGGTTCCCCAGTCGAGTGATCGCGACCTTGTAGCTCTCGTCTAGGACGGTGGAGACCGGAGCCCGGTCCTCGTCGACGATCTTTGCGGTGAGAGAGTAGCCTTTTACCGGATAGATCGGCAGGCGAATGCCCAGAGGCGCGACGAGACTCGGCGAATAGCTGCCTAGCGCGACGACGAAAGCATCGGCCGTCAGCAGCCCTTGGCTGGTCAGCGCTGCTTCAATCCGCCCGCCCGCTGTCGCAAGGGACTCTACGGTTTCGTCGTAGCGGAAATTGATTCCCTCGGCCTTCGCCAGCTGTACAAGGGCGTGGGTGAACTTGAAGCAATCACCAGTCTCGTCGCCGGGCAGACGCAAGCCGCCAACGAACGGGTCCGCGGCGTTCGCCAGACCCGGCTCAGCGGCTATGCAACCGGCCTTATCAAGCACCTCAAAGAGGACACCACCCCGCTTGAGTACCTCGACGTCCTTGGCGACAGCATCGAGCTGATACTGAGTCCGGAAGAGCTGCAGCGTACCGCGGGTGCGCTCGTCGTACCGAATACCCGTCGCCAAACGCAGCAGTTCCAGCTGCTCGCGGCTGTAGGTTGCAAGGCGGACCATTCGCTGCTTGTTAACAGCATACGCTGCGTTCGTGCAGTTGGTGAGCAACTGGACAAGCCAGGTGATCATCGCCAGGTCTGCCTTGGGCCGTAAGATCAGCGGCGCGTGGCGCATGAACAGCCACTTCAGCGCTTTGCGGGGCACGTCCGGTGCCGCCCACGGGGACGCATACCCAGGCGAAATCTGCCCCGCGTTTGCGAAGCTTGTATCGAGTGCCGGACCCGATAATCGCTCGACGACGGTCACGCTATGGCCCGCTTTGGCAAGGTAGTAGGCCGACGTAACACCGATCACGCCGCCGCCTAGAACTGCTATTCGCATCCTAGTGCGCGATCGCATCGACAGCCCAGCAGGCGGTGAAGCATCGCGCGAGACAAGCCCCGAGGCGGACGAGAAAGTCATGGGAAGCCGTCCCGGCCGCGGTTGCAGCCCGTTCAAGTGATGGATGAACCTCAACGAGCCTGACAAAATCGCGCGCGGCTGCAAACGCACAACTTTCCAAAGACACGTGGCCAACTACCAGTAGTCGCTGTCCCACGAAGCGGGTAGTCGTGCTGTGCTTGTACAACAAGAGCGGCCAACTCTCTAAAAACGCAAGGGTATTCTGCCTACGCCCACACATAACCCTCTTCTGCTCCCATCGATCAGATGAGCAAGCTGCCGCCATCAACCAATATAGTTTCGCCGCAGATGAACCCGGCATCATCGGACGCCAGAAATGCTGCAAGCGCGCCGACGTCCCGCGGTTGTCCGATGCGGCCGACTGGAATTTTGTTCTTCACGTAGATCTCGCCCGCAGGCGTGTTCCACACGTATCGGGTCATGTCGGTCTGAATAAGGCCCGGCGCGATGCCATTCACCCGCACGCCCTTTCCCGCCCATTCGAGGGCCATTTGCTTGGTCAGTCCGATGAGGCCGTGCTTGGACGGGACATAACCCGCTGCTTCCATCCCCGGCTTGTATCCCAGTATCGAGGAGATATTGATAATTACCCCCTTGGATTTTTCGAAGAAGTGAGGCGCCGCCGCCTTGCCAAGTCGGAATGGCACCTCCAGGTTCACCTTCATAATCATCCGCCATTTTTCAAGCGGGTGATCCAGCAGAAGGTTGTCAGCGTCGATCCCGGCGTTGTTCACCAAAATATCGAGCTTGCCGTAGCGCGCTTCAAGTTGTGGGATCAGCTGATCCACAGCCAGATCATCGGTCAAATCCACCCCGAGGAATCCAGCGCGTCCGCCTCCAGCGATGATTTCGTCAGCGGCCACTTTGGCTTTCGCCTCCTCTCGACCCGTGACGATGACCATCGCACCGGACTCTGCCAGACAGTTGGCGATGCCCAGACCAATGCCACGCGTGCTCCCGGTCACGAGCGCCAGACGGCCATCTAATTTCTTCGCTTCCTCTTTCACCTTGATCTCCTCAGTTGTCGGCGCCGAGCATTGCGTAGGGGTGCGGATGCCGCGCCGCCCCGCCGTGCTGATCACGCTCCTCGGTGAAAGCACTGCAAGTCGCGGCCGGAGTGCCATCCAAGTCGTCCACCGGGTGGGAGAATGCGACAAACATGCAGCGATGTGGATACGGGGAGGCGCTGCACTTATGCGTTGTCGCGTTGCCTGCGTAGCCGATACGGAAGCCCAAATCGCCTTCGTGAACATTGTGCGAAATCTGCACGGAACTGGCTTGCTTCAATAAGAAGCCGTAGCTGCTCATCTGTGTTAGGCTAAGCTGGAAAGATTTTGGATATTCATCGACTATACGGTTGACACATACGCTCTTGCACATTGCATCCGGACCCACGCGAACGGTTTGCACAACTAATTATATTTATAATTATATTTACCTTTATTTTCTAGCTAACCCATCCCTTACTTCCGAACACGTAAGCGCCTTAACGGCTCGCTCTGCCCTTCATATTCATCGATTTTTATCGACTATATGGCGACTCATTCGATCTGTCAATGAGCTGGCGCTTGTGCGGACCTGCTGCAGCCAATTTTCCAAGAGACAGGCCACAGCTACCGCCGTCAACTTTATAATTCTATCGCAGCCAAAGGAGCCGACGAATGCGGGCGCCATCCTGGGTCGCATTGTCCATACCGTCCTACCGCATTGCGGAGAAAGATGAACGCATGAGTCCGCAAAAAGAATACAAGCCCTTC
>JAGWRJ010000933.1 GCA_028869725.1 Alphaproteobacteria bacterium
AGCTGCAGCTGGGCGCGGGCTATTCCTCGTTCAGCTCGTTTGTTGGACAGTTCAGCTATGTGCAGTCCAATCTCTTTGGTACTGGCGAATCCCTGCGCGCCTCGGTGTCGGAATCCTATATTCAGCAGGACTACGAACTTAGCTATACTGAACCATATTTCCTGAACCTGCCGCTGTCAGCTGGGATCGACCTCTACAAGATGGTCTATGACTACAACCAGGCCAGCTATCAGGGCGATTCGACCTCTGCCAGCATACGGTTTGGCTTTCCGGTTTCCGAATATGGCACCGTCGGGCTCAACTACACCTGGGGTATCAGCAAGATCACGCCATATCCCAACGCGCCACTCATTATCCAGGAGGCGTCGGGCAACGAGGAGACGTCGGCTGTCGGCTATTCCTACGCCTATAACACTCTCAATGATCCGATCCGGCCAACCCATGGCATGGCCTTCACCTTTAGTCAGCAATTCTCGGGCTTGGGCGGCAACCTCAGATATCTGCGTAGCACCGCGGTATTCCTGACTTACCATCCCCTCATCTGGGACGACCTGATCGGCTCCTTGAAGCTCACAGCCGGGTACATCACCGGATATGGTGGACAGCACGTTCCCCTCAACGAACGTTTCTTCCGCGGTGGTGACTCTTTCCGTGGCTTCAAGCTTGCCGGCATAGGCCCGCGCGATATCGTGGCGGGCAGCTATGGCGCGGTGGGTGGCGATGCCTATGCCATTGGCACGGCTGAGGTACGCCTGCCAGACTTTCTACCGGCCAGTTATGGCATCAGCCTATCGTTGTTCTCGGATTTCGGTACGCTTGGCCACATCGATTCGGGCCCGGGCCCCTGTACGCCCACGAGCTGTGTGAAGGATAATATGGCGTTTCGCATGTCCGCCGGCCTCAGTGTCGGCTGGAAGTCGCCTTTCGGACCGGTCGAAATCGATTTTGGCCTGCCGATCGTCAAAGCACCCTACGATCAAACACAAGTCATCCGCTTCAGTACTCAGACAGGATTGGGACAACAATGATGAGCAATCGTTTCCGCGGCCTTCTGGCCAAGACCTTTGCGGCCGCTGCGATGGCCGCCGCCCTATCTCTTTCCACTTATGCGGCGCCGGCCTGGGCAGCGGCTGCTGCGCCGGTGACCAAGACGCCGGCGCCAAAGATCCTGGTGATCGATCGCGCCGCAATCTTAAGCCAGTCCAAAGTTGGACAGGATATTGCCCGCCAGGTACGTGCCTATACCGAGGCCGCCGAAAAGGAATTCAAAGGGGAAAGCGACGCCCTCAAGCGCGAGCGCACCCAGCTCGAGCAGCAGGCGGCAATTCTGTCGGCGGACGCCAAGAAGCAGAAGCTTGCCGCCTTTCAGAAGCAGGCGGAAGCCTTTCAGGCCAAGGTGCAGCACCGTCAGGAGTTGATCCAGGGCGGGGTCATCAAGGCCCGCCAGCAGGTCGAGCAGGCTCTGGGACCCATCCTCCAGGGGGTGATGGCCGAGCGCGGTGCCAATCTGCTGCTTGACCGTAATGTCGTGATTCTCGGCACGGTAGATGTCGACGTGACCCCGGTGGTCATTGCGCGCCTCAACAAGAAGCTTCCGGCGGTCAAGGTCGATCTGGTCATGCCGCCGGCCAATATGCTCCAGCAGCAGCCACCGGCGCAGTAAGCCGCCGTGGGCGTCCCTGGGAGCCAAGCGCACGCGCGTTTGGCTCCAAGGTGGCTTCGGGCTTTCGTCACATGGCCGACCCTCGCTTTTATGCCAATCAGGGGCCTTTTTCGGTCGAAGAGCTGTGCTCGGCCGTGTCCGGGAGCCTTGACCCAGGGAGTGATCCCGCAACGCTCGTGCACGATCTTGCGTCGCTGAACGGGGCAGGACCGCAGCATCTGGCTTTCTGCGAGGGCAGCAAGGCTGCACGCGAGGCGCTCTCGAGGTCTTCTGCGGGATTTTGTCTGGTTTCGCGTGCGCTGGCCCAGACGGTCGAGGGGGCCTGCGCCCGTCTCATTGTGGTTGGCGATCCTTTGGCTGCCTTCGCTGCAGCCGCCCGTCTGTTCTATCCCGATCATGAACAGGTCGCCTGGTCACAGCAGACCGCGGTCGATCCCACCGCCGACATCGGAGCAGACGTCATGCTCGGGCCCGGGGTGGTCGTAGGCCCTGGTGCCCAGATCGGTGCCGGGTCCCGTATCGGTGCAGGCAGTGTGATCGGCCGTGGCGTGGCGATCGGACGTAACGCGCAGATCGGAAGTCAGGTGACGCTCAGCCACGCCTATGTCGGTGACCAGGTCCTGATCTTGCCCGGCGCCCGTATCGGACAACCGGGCTTCGGGTTTGTCTCCGGTCCCAAGGGGCATGCCAAGATCCCCCAGCTTGGCCGCGTGATTATTCAGGACAACGTCGAAATCGGCGCCAATGTCACGATTGATCGCGGTGCGCTTGGCGATACCGTGATTGGTGAGGGAACGAAGATTGATAATTTGGTTCAGATTGGGCACAACTGCCGCATCGGTCGCCATTGCGTGATCGTATCCCAGGTTGGCCTTTCTGGAAGCGTGGAGTTGGGCGATTACGTCATTTTGGGCGGCCAGGTGGGTATTGCCGATCATGCGCAGATCGGCGATGGCGCGCGCATCGCGGCAAAAGCCGGTGTGCCGTCGGGAACCTATCCTGGCGGGCGGGATTATGGCGGATTTCCGCTGCGTCCCATCATCCAATGGCGGCGCGAAGTAGCGACGTTGGCACTGCTGGCCAAACGGCGCAAGCGAGATGGGAATGGCTGAAAAACACGATGGGCTGGTGCTTGATGTCGAGCAGATCAAGAAGCTGCTGCCGCACCGCGCGCCCTTTCTCTTCGTCGAACGACTGAGCGATATCGTCCCGGGTGAGAGCGCGGTGGGCTGGAAGGCAGTGTCCTTCAACGAGCCGCACTTTGCCGGGCATTTCCCAGCGTACTCAGTTATGCCTGGGGTGCTGATTGTCGAGGCCATGGCCCAGGCAGCTGGTGCGCTGGTGGTCCACACCATGGGTGGGGTCGATAGGGAAAAGATCGTCTTCTTCATGACTATCGACAAGGCCCGGTTTCGCCGGCCTGTGGTCCCAGGAGATATACTGCGGTTTCCGGTCAAGGCGCTGCAGCGACGCGGACCGGTGTGGCGCTTTGAAGGCAAAGCCTATGTGGGTGATACGCTGTGCGCCGAAGCGGAATATAGCGCCATGATCCGGGATGCGGATACGCCGACGTGACCATCCATCCGACCGCCATCGTTGAAGACGGCGTAGTGCTCGGAGCCGACGTCGAAATCGGACCGTTTTGCCTTATCCGTCGGGGCGCAGAACTGGCCGATGGGGTTCGCGTTCATTCCCACGTCGTGATCAATGGAGCGACGCGCATCGGCGCCCGCACTGAAATTTATGATCACGCCGCACTTGGCGGCGACGCTCAGATCCGCGGTGACCGCGCTACCGCGGCGCGCCTTATCATCGGTGAAGATTGCGTCATTCGCGAGCATGTGACCATGAGTGCCGGTAGTCCTAAAGGACACGGCCTCACGCGCGTGGGCCGTAGCGGATATTTCATGGCCTATAGTCACAGTGCCCACGACTGCACCGTTGGCGACGGAGTAACCTTTGCCAATGGCGTACAGTTGGGTGGGCATGTGGACGTGGGTGAGGGCGCCAATTTCGGTGGCCTGTCGGCGGTACAGCAGTTCGGGCGGGTGGGGCGATTTGCCTTTGTTGGAGGCGTAACTGGCGTCAATGAGGATGTTATTCCCTACGGAATGGTGATTGGATCGCGCGCGCGCCTGACGGGGCTAAACCTCATTGGGCTTAAGCGGCGCAATATTCCCCGCGAGCATATCCACGCGCTGCGCGGCGCCTTTCGGGTTATCTTTCAGGACGACAGCAAAACTCTCGCCAGCCGTGCGCAAGCGGCAGCAGAGCGCTGGCCGGAGATCGCCGAAGTACAGGAAGTTGTTCGGTTCATTTTGGCCGACGCTAAGCGTCCGGTCTGTACGGCACGCCGGCGCACGGGTGTGGAGACCGAGTAATGGCGGTGTTGGGGATCATTGCCGGCGGCGGCGAGCTTCCACTCGCTGTGGCAAGAGCGGCACGTCACGAAGGTCGAACTGTCTTTGTGCTTGCCTTGACCGGTTCTGCCGACGCGGAGGTGGAGCAGTTTCCGCATGCGTGGAATTCTCTCGGCGAAGTCGGCCGTGCCATGCAATTGCTGCGCGATAACCAGGTTGATGAGGTGCTGCTCGCAGGCAAGGTAGCTCGTCCGCGCTTCAGCGAGATCAAGCTCGACATCAAGGGTGCGCGCGTTCTCCCACGAGTTCTGGCCGCTGCGCGGCGGGGTGATGATGCGCTGCTGAAGTGCATGGTCGGCTTGTTCGAAGACGAAGGTTTTCGCGCCATTGGAGTGGCCGAGGCGGCGCCATCCCTGCTGATGGGACCTGGCGTGTTGGGAGCGTCTGCCCCGTCCGACATGGATCTGGCCGACATCAAGGTCGCAATCGATGTGGTGCGGGCCATGGGAGAGCTCGATATCGGCCAGGCGGCGGCGGTATGTGATGGTTTGGTCCTTGCAGTCGAGGCTGCCGAGGGGACTGATCGCATGAT
>JAGWRJ010000934.1 GCA_028869725.1 Alphaproteobacteria bacterium
CGCCGATTGACCGAAAAACCCGTCACCCGTAGACTTGCCGGTTCGCGTGGGCGGTTAGCTCAGCGGTAGAGCACTGCCTTCACACGGCAGGTGTCGCAGGTTCGATCCCTGCACCGCCCACCAAAATCAAGCACTTACGAATGGCCGGTTTCCCAGAAATCGGCCTTTTTCGTTTTCCATTGTCCCCAAATTGTCCCCGGGTTTCTGCGCGTTTCAGGGAGCTTCTAGACGACTGCTTGCAGTGTCCCCGAATTGTCCCCGGATAGGCGTAGCGGTCGTTGCGCGCGCGCGAAAATACTCCGCGGACATCGCTTAGCGACGTCTATGTGGGGCGTTGCGACTTCTTGCGCTAAGCCCACACAATCCGTCCGCGCCGGACGAAGTAATGCGATCGGCAATCAGTGGTTTTCCATACTGATGGCTGAAGGGTCACGCGGCGTTTGTCGTCGACAGCGACCTTCCAGTGTGGGTCAGCCTCAGTCAGCACGCACAACTCGACAACCGACCCGCATCCGCACGGACAAAGAAACGCGATGCGCCAAGTAGGGTTCCCGATCAAGTAGACGCGGCGGGGCTGCAGCTTCGATGGAAGATCATCAGGCTTCCAGTCGATGCCAAGGTAGGGCTGCCATCGCGTACGAAGGCTGATCCACCAGCGCTGGAGTTTGGCTGTCGCCATCACGACAACCCCACCAAGCCCAGTGGGGGATTCGTATCACCCAAGCCGCAGAGCGGGGACATGACTGGGCACGGCTGTCCGCTTGGTTCGGACGTTTGAAATTCCTCGATCAAATTCACGTAGCGGGAAGAATGATCCGCGGGCCTTCCACTGCGGTAGCCGTGCAAGCGTGCGAGCAATTCATTCACCGCCATGCTTGCGGCTTGGGTGTTGATCGAAATGACGGCTGGGCGATCCTCGTCGACTCCTTCGATGTACCCGATCCGAACACGCTCGGTATAAAGCTCAGGGTCGGTCCGTCGGAGTGACTCCGCTTCGACCGTCTCCATACGGTAGCCATGCCGAGCAAGGAGACTGTCTCCCCCGGGCCGAAGGTAGTGTACGGCCATGCCGGCATAACTGACGCCTCCCAGCTTGTCGGCCCGAAGGTCCACGCCCACATCGATGTACGGCATGACGTACTGGTGGCACAGGCGATCCAGATGCATTCTCGCCTCGGAGCTGTCCGTGCAACCAAAGACCGCATCGGCAGTTGCGGTGAAACGCCACGCTTCCGCCAACGTTCCGCGCAAGGGGATCACGCGGGGCGCGTTGCGGTCCAAATTGCGAGTGATCGACACAGACAATGCATCGACTTTGGGCGTCGCCATGGTGGCATGGGCTTGCATAGAATTGATGATGCGATTGAGGTTCTTGTCTTCGACGACATCCGGGTCGATCAGGATCAACTCACCCACCCCAAGGCGTGCAAGCAGTTCAGCTATCACGCTACCGGTGCCCGAGCACCCGACGACCGCGACGCGCAGCTTGCTCAACAGCGAGGTAGTACCGCCACCGAACACCTGATTTCGATCGTCTTCGTTGGCTGCAGTCGCGTTCCCGTCTGCAGTGGGAAACCGTCGGATCAGGTGCCCGATGACGAAGGCCCCGTCGAGCGGCGCAAACTTACCTTTTCGGTAGCCACGCCCGATAAGGCCTCCATCAGGCAGCATGATCAAGCTAGCACTCGGCTCGCCATCCTCGTAGATCTTCGCCAGGTCCACATGGAGTACGCGATCGCACTCATCATCCACCGTGGAGAATGCTGCGGCACCCTTCGGATGGCTGTGGATATGCACGATGGCTGGTGCCGCCAGTGCCTGCGCAGCGTCCAGGACCGGGCTCAGCGAATCCATGCGCCACGTTATGCTGTGTGTCGTCCGGACTGAAGCCTCATGCGCGATCGGAAACACCTGTCGCCCACAAAGGATGCTGCGTTCGCTGTCGCAACGACGTCCGCACAGGAGCCACGCTGCGGCCTCGCGCCCGTCACCTGGATGCAGCTGAGCTTTAAGTGCCTGGTGCTGATCGTCTGTAAGCCGCAAGGAAACTCTCACGACTGGCTGCCTCCCGCCAGCGAAAGGAAATGGTCGACGTAGGCCAAGTGCGACTCCACCCCATCGATGCTGGGCCTCCAGGCGTTCGGCGGGCGATGCCTAGACCACTGTTGCCATGTTTCGCCAAGGATTTGAATGGTCGAGAGGTTGGGGATCACGACCCCCGAGTTGCTGCCAAGTGCTGGACGGAAGTAAGCCATGTCAATCTGCGACATCGGATAGTTGGGATCGATGCGCAGCGCGATGTCTGCAGACTCCGGGGTCAGCCCTTTCGGGATCCGCCAGCCCCGAATCACGAGCCATCGCTGACCTCCGTCTTGAATGGCCTCCCATTTCTGTTCCAAGCCACGCAAGTAAGCCAAGTCCTCCGACGGCAGTTCGAACGGGATTCGGCTCTGCCCATCCCCGTTCGTGTGCTCTTTCTTCATGGTGAAGAACCGCTCGATACCGGGCTCGGTCAGGTCGACTTCCTGATCGGCACCCACAGGGAGGCGCTGCCCGTGCCGCTTGGCTTGGAAGAGGCTGTATTGGTCCGGGTTCATGCCGCCGAACGCGAGTATCTGGCGTCCGGTCAGCTCAGCGTGATCCGTGACATGGGGCGTCTTGTCGAGTAGAAAGCGGTAGCGATGCCCCTTCGGAGGGTGCTTGTCTTGGGCAGCGTATTCAGCAAGATCAATGATTTCTGGATGTTCAGGGGTGTTCACGATGCACGCTCCAAATAGGTTAGAATGGCTGTAGCCGGATGTTTTGTTCGCCTGCAGTCGAACCATACACCCAAATTCACGCCGCAGCAATACTTGGAGTAATGCTTGAACGAACCTTCTTTCTTCGGGTCCCGGTTGAGAGCCGCCCGAAATGAAGCCGGCCTCAGTCAAGACGAGCTGGCCAAACGCATCGGATCCTCCAAGGGCTACGTCTCTGA
>JAGWRJ010000935.1 GCA_028869725.1 Alphaproteobacteria bacterium
CAATGTCATCGGCGTTCTAAATACCAAGGATGTGATGGCAGAACTGGTACGTCGCCAGGGGCGCCTCGAAGATTTTGATCTTCTCGCCCTGATGCACGACTCCTGGTTCGTTCCCGACACCCGCGGCGTAGAAGCCCAGCTGCGCGCCTTTCGCGAGCGTCGGACTCATTTTGCTATGGTGGTCGACGAATATGGAACCATACAGGGCATCGTCACGCTCGAAGATATCCTCAACGAGATAATCGGTGAGATGCCGGAGGAAGACGATGTCCGCGTGCCACCTGGCATTCGTCCCCAGCCTGACGGCACCTATAACATCGACGGCACCATGCCGGTGCGGGACATCAATCGTGCCCTCGACTGGTCTTTACCCGACGAAGAAGCGACCACCCTGGCCGGGCTTATCATTCACGAAGCTCGCACTATTCCTGATGTCGGCCAGCGCTTCGCCTTCTATGGCTTTCAGTTCGAGATTCTACGCCGCCAGCGTAATCAAATTACAGCGATCCGCGTCACACCGCCTCGTCAGGCGTCCGCGTCGTAATCGACAGGGCGTGCACCGATCCGGCCAGTTCCTGAGCGAGCGCAGCGTAGACCAGCTTCTGCCGCGCCACGCGGCTTAGGCCCTCAAAGGCCGACGATACGATGAGAGCCCTGAAATGGCTCTGTCCACCAGGGCGGGCTCCAGCGTGGCCGGCGTGGCGCGCACTGTCGTCGATCACCTCGAGGTGAACGGGCTTCAGGGCGGTCGTCAATTTGTCGCGGATTACCATTGCGGTGTCCACTTCCGTCTCCCGTCCGTGCATTGCAATCCGCCTGTCAAGTGTTTCGTTTTCTTGTTTTTTACCCAGCCAATACCATAATTTAGCTTATGGCGTCGACCGACTACAGACCACGCTTTGGCTGCGATATTCGCATTAAACCGGACCACCCGCGAAAGCCGGTTGCAGTGCGGTGCTGCGCCCGCGCCGATTGCCCCAATGAAGGCACGCATAAGGTTCCCAAGTCCCGCGACAACCTCAACGAGCATCTGTGGTTCTGTCTTGAACATGCGCGGGCTCACAACGAAAGCTGGGATTACTTCCGCGGCATGAGCGACGCGCAGATCGAGGCCTTCCGTGTCGCTGCCCTGACCGGCCATAGGCCGACGTGGAAAATCGACGGACGGGGACGTTGGCGCAGTACCAACGGGCCCGACAGCGAGCGCTATGATGACCCTCACGGCGTATTCGGCGACGTAGCAGAAACCGTGCGTCCGCCTGAACGCAGGTTTACACCGGTCCAGCTTCGGGCCTTCGAGATACTCAATCTTGACGCGGGCGCCAGCTTGCACCAGATCAAGGCACGGTATAAGGAGCTAGTAAAGCGGTTCCACCCTGACGCCAATGGCGGCGACCGGGGGGCGGAGGAGCGTCTCAAACAGGTAATCAAGGCCTATGGCGTCTTGCGCGCGGCCGGCCTGACCTAAAGCCGGCGCCCTTTGCATCCCTACGTGTTGGAGGCAGCGGGCGAACCGATCGTGACCTCGGATCCGGAAAGACGCAACATGTCCACAGAGCCTCAGGGCCTCGATCCTGCCACCGCGCCTGACATCACGGTTGATGTGCGCGAAACCTTCGGCATTGACGCCAATTTGAAGGTGCCCGCGTTCTCCAAGCGCAATCCCGAATATGTTCCGGACATCGATCCGGCGTACCGCTTCGATCGCGAAACCACTCTCGCCATCCTGGCAGGGTTCGCCCACAACCGAAGGGTCCTGATCCAGGGCTATCACGGTACCGGCAAGTCTACGCATATCGAGCAGGTCGCCAGCCGACTTAACTGGCCGTGCATCCGCATCAACCTGGACAGTCACATCAGCCGCATCGATCTCATCGGCAAGGATGCGATCGTACTCAAGGACGGCCGCCAGGTCACCGAGTTTCGCGAAGGCCTGCTGCCATGGTGTCTGCAGCACCCGGTGGCACTGACATTTGATGAGTATGATGCCGGTCGCCCGGATGTGATGTTTGTCATTCAGCGTGTCCTTGAGGTTTCGGGCAAACTCACCCTCCTCGATCAGAACCGCGTCATCCACCCGCATAAGGCATTTCGGCTCTTTGCGACGACCAATACGATTGGTCTTGGTGACACCTCGGGGCTTTATCACGGCACGCAGCAGATCAATCAGGGCCAGATGGATCGCTGGAGCATCGTCGCCACGCTCAATTATCTGCATCACGACGCGGAGGTTGAGATCGTGCTGGCCAAGGTCCCAAGGTATGGCGAAACTGCGGAAGGCCGGAAGACTGTCGGCGCGATGGTGCGGCTAGCCGATATGACGCGCAATGCGTTCATGAATGGAGATCTTTCCACGGTGATGAGCCCACGTACGGTGATCACCTGGGCGGAGAATGCCGAGATCTTTGGCGATCTGGGGTTCGCCTTCCGCCTCACGTTCCTCAACAAATGTGACGAGCTGGAGCGGGCGAGCGTGGCCGAGTTCTACCAGCGCTGCTTCGGCGAGGAGCTACCGGAGAGCGCGGCAAAGGTCCTGGTCGCCTAAAGCGCGGATGGCAAACAGCGATAATCCCGTCGAGCCTTTCAAGCGCGCCGTCGCAGCCGCCGTGCGCAGCCTTGCAGGCGAACCGGAAATGGACGTCTCCTTCGGCGCGGAACCTCCGTCCTTGCGAGGCAATCGCGCGCGCCTGCCGCTGCCTTCGCGTAATCTGCCGCCCGACGAGATTGCCATCGTCCGCGGTGCAGGCGATGCCTATGCCCTGCGCAAGGCCTACCACGAGGACAGCGTGCATGCGCGCTATCGGCCAACCAACGCCGATGCCGCCGAACTTTTTGAGGCAGCCGAACAGGCCCGTGTCGAGGCTATTGGGACCTTGGCCATGCGGGGGGTCGGCGCCAATCTCGCGGCCAATCTCGAGGCCCGTTATCAACAGAAGCCATTTACCAAGGCACGTGAACGCGCCGAGGTGCCGCTGGCGGACGCTCTCGGCCTTGTGGTGCGGGAGAAACTGACCGGACAGTCCCCCCCTGAAAACATGCGCCATGCAGTCGATTTGTGGCGCGATTTCATTGAAGAGCGGGCTGGAACAGATCTGTCCAGGCTGGAAGGGGCGAT
Source organism: Alphaproteobacteria bacterium (assembly GCA_028869725.1). Lineage (GTDB taxonomy): Bacteria > Pseudomonadota > Alphaproteobacteria > Micropepsales > Micropepsaceae > Rhizomicrobium. Next base: position 3,116 of record JAGWRJ010000935.1, read on the forward strand.
GCGCGATCAGACGGCATTTGCCAAGCTGACGCGCACGATCCTGCGCGACCTCAAGGTCGGCGATGAACTGGCCGAGGAGCGTGAGGGAGAGGGAGAAGAAGACGCCGATCAATCCGAACCCGGTGGCGAAGGACAGGATGGTGGCGAGACCGAAAGCCAGGAGCAGTCCGGCGAAGCACAGATGCGCGAAGCCGAAGGCGAGGACGGCGAGGAGGTCAGTGCCGAAAGCGAGGCGGAAAGTGCCGATGACCTCGCCGAACAGTCCGAAACCGACGAAGGCGCCAAGCCCTGGCGCCCAGAGCAGCCATTCGCCGACCAGGAGAGCTGGGGCTACCGCATCTACACAACGCAATTCGACGAGATCGTCCATGCGACCGATCTGTGCGACGCCGAGGAACTGACCCGGCTACGCAACTTCCTCGACCAGCAGTTGCAGGCTCTCCAAGGCGTGGTTTCGCGCCTCGCAAATAAACTGCAGCGCTTGCTGATGGCCCAGCAGAACCGCACCTGGGAGTTCGATCTCGAAGAAGGCATTCTGGATACCGCCCGTCTGCCCCGCATCATCATCGATCCGATGTATCCGCTTTCCTTCAAGCACGAAAAGGATCTCGACTTCCGTGATACGGTCGTCAGCCTTTTACTGGATAACTCCGGATCGATGCGCGGACGACCGATCATGGTGGCAGCGATGTGCGCGGATATTTTGGCTCGTACTCTGGAGCGCTGCGCCGTCAAGACCGAAATTCTTGGCTTTACGACGCGAGCGTGGAAAGGGGGACAGGCGCGCGAACGCTGGATCGCCGAAGGCAAATCGCCCCATCCCGGACGCCTGAATGATCTGAGGCATATTGTCTACAAGGGCGCAGACGAACCCTGGCGCCGAGCACGCCGCAATCTCGGACTGATGATGCGCGAGGGACTACTCAAGGAGAACATTGACGGAGAGGCGCTGATGTGGGCGCACGGCCGGCTGGTCGGGCGTCCGGAGCAGCGCAAGATTCTGATGGTGATCTCCGATGGCGCGCCGGTCGATGATTCCACGCTATCGGTCAACGCGGGAAACTATCTCGAGCGCCACCTGCGCCATGTCATTGACGACATCGAAGAAAAATCTCCCGTACAGCTTGCAGCAATCGGCATCGGTCACGATGTTACTCGCTATTACCGCAAGGCGGTCACCATCGTGGATGCCGAGCAGCTCGGAGGTGCGATGACCGAGCAGCTGATTTCGCTTTTTGCAGAAGAGCGTGTCCATGGCCAACTTGGCGACAAAGCCCGCCTTGCGCGCGCCCGCCACAGCGGCCGCCGCCAGCATTAGGCTTTTCGCGCCCGTACAAATTCGAGCAGCGCCTGTGCCGCACGACGCGATGGCGCTGTGCTGCCCTCCCCCAGAATTTGACAGGCTTGCTTGAGATCGGCCAGCTGGCCGGCCCGCTCCGGACCGTCATGCAGAAGCGGCAAGAGAGCATCCGCCAAAGCCGCAGGAGTGCATCGTTCCTGAATACGCTCGGGCACGGCCTCGCGTTCCAGTAGAATATTGACCAACGTCGCAAATGGCGCGTGGATGAAGGGGCGCATAAGCTTGTAGGTCAACCAGCCAAGCTTGTAACCGACAACGAGTGGAGTGCGAGCAAGAGCAAGTTCCGTAGTGACCGTACCGGACGCGGCAAGCGCAGCATTTGCTGCGGCGAAGGCGGAAAACTTGTCACCCTCATCCTCGAGAATCGTCAACGGCGCTGGCCAGTCAACCGAGCCCTCTCGCACACGTTGCGCCACATGCGGCACGGTCGGAAGGACGCAGTAGAGGTTGGGGACCCCTCTTCTTACCAGAAGGGAGACCACATCACGAAATACCGGCAGCAAAAGGCGGATTTCATTGCTGCGACTGCCGGGTAGAACACAAAGAAGACATGCGTCCGGCGGAATGGAAAACCGGGCACGTAGCGCAGGTCCACCCTGCATGCGCGCAGCGCGTTCAATCACCGGATGGCCGACAAAGACGGTTTTAAGCCCATAGGATTCAAAAAATGGCGCCTCAAACGGCAAAAGCGCGAGCACCAGATCAAGGTAGCGTGCCATTGCCTTGGCCCGATAGGCACGCGAAGCCCAAACCTGTGGCGCCACATAATTGACGGTGGCAATGGCAGGTGCGCGTCGTTTGAGTTTGCGGGCAATGCGGTGGGTGAAATCAGGGCTGTCGATCAACACGACCGCATCGGGTCGGGTCCGGACCGCAAAGTCTACCGCCTCATCAACGCGCGCAAGAATTTTGGGAATCTTTGGTACGACCTCACGCAAGCCCATGACTGCGGTGTCCGAGAGTGAAAACAGGGACGACAATCCCTGGCCGGCCATTGCCTCTCCCCCCACACCGCTGATCACCACCCCCGGGTCCAGCAACTTAAGCGCCGCCATCAGCTGCGCCCCCAGCTGATCACCCGATGGTTCGCCACACACCAGCATGATATGCGGCGAGCTCATGACACTGCGTCGCGCGAAAATCCGTACACGAACAGCCCCGTGCGGTCTGCTGCAGTTCTCACCTCGTCGCGCCCCAGAATGAGGGTGCGCCCTGCCTCTACTGCGATACCCGCAAGACCGGCTGCTGCGACATTGAGCACCGTCTGCACGCCAATAACCGGCAGATCTGTCTTGCCGTCCTGCTGCGGCTTGGGTGCCTTGACGAGTACGCCGCGCGGTTTGCCTGGGCCCCCGCGAATGGCTGTGGGAAGGCTCGCCACCCGTTCGATCATGCGATCAGTCCCCTCGGCAGCCTCGACTGCAAGGACCAAACCATCACATACCGCCGCCGCCTGGCCGATATCGAGCTCTCCCATGGCCCGCACCACATCGACCGCGACCTCGATGTCGGCCAGATCCATGTCGGACGGGGCAGACGCTCCCAACACGCCAGGTCCCATCAGCAGGGATGGTGCCGCCTCGGCGACTCCAATGGCGCGAAAACCTTCGTCTTCGAACAAGCCGACCATGCACTTCAGCAGCGCATCATCACCCCGCCGCGCAGCGGCCAGAACTCGCGGGAGAACGCGCGCGCCCTTGAAGTCGAGCTTGATCTCGCTGAAGCGCGGACGAGCTACCTTGCCTGCGAGCAGCACCTCATCAACCTGGTTATCGCGCAGCAATTGCATGGCACGGCCGACTTCGCCGAGAGAATTCCA
>JAGWRJ010000936.1 GCA_028869725.1 Alphaproteobacteria bacterium
AGGAATTCGTGAAGCGGTGGATCGAGCAGTCGAATCGTTACCGGAAGGCCCTCCATGACCTCGAAAATGGCCTCAAAATCACCGCGCTGCATGGGGAGGAGTTTGTCGAGGGCCGCTTTGCGATCACGTTCAGCGTCAGCAAGAATCATCTGACGCACGGCAACGATGCGCTCCGCTTCAAAAAACATATGCTCGGTCCGGCATAGTCCAATGCCTTCAGCACCAAATTTTCGTGCGACTGCCGCATCCTCTGGACGATCGGCATTGGTACGAATTTTAAGTTTACGTACCGCGTCGGCCCATCCCATCAAGGTTCCAAAATCACCGGTTAGCTCCGGTTCACGCATCGGGACAGCGCCCAGAAAGACATGACCGGTGCTGCCATCAATGGTGATCACATCGCCACGACTAATGGTCTGGCCTCCTGACACCATTACCCCCTTCGTGGCATCAATCTTGAGCATACCCGCGCCTGAAACGCAGGGCCTCCCCATGCCACGCGCCACCACTGCGGCATGACTCGTCATACCTCCGCGGGCCGTCAAAATGCCCTTGGCCGCATGCATCCCGTGAATATCTTCGGGGCTGGTTTCGGTACGTACGAGAATCACACTTCGGCCTTCCGCAGCGAGCTTTTCGGCCTCTTCAGCAGTAAAGGCCACTTCACCCGTGGCAGCACCGGGGGATGCGGCAAGTCCAGCCGCAACCTGTCGTTTGGGCGCATCCGGATCCAAAGTTGGATGGAGCAGCTGGTCCAGCGCCGCCGGATCTACGCGCGAGACCGCGGTTGCCCGGTCAATCAATTCCTCGCTCACCATGTCGACTGCAATCTTCAGCGCTGCATCAGCCGTACGCTTTCCATTGCGAGTCTGGAGCATGTAGAGCTTACCCTCTTGCACCGTAAACTCGACGTCCTGCATATCCCGGTAATGTGCCTCGAGGGTCTGGGCAATATTCAGAAGCTCCTCGTAGGCCTTTGGCATAACCTCTTCCATGCTCGGTCGTCTGCTTGCCTGGCGCTCGCGTACCCGCCGCGAAATCGGTTGTGGCGTGCGGATTCCCGCGACCACGTCTTCACCCTGAGCGTTGACCAGAAATTCACCAAACAAAAGCTTCTCGCCAGTTGCCGGATCGCGCGTGAAGGCAACACCAGTGGCAGAGCTCTCGCCACGGTTACCGAACACCATTGCCTGAACATTGACCGCCGTACCCCATTCTTCCGGAATATTGTGCAGTCTGCGATAGGTCTTGGCACGCGCCGACTGCCACGAACCGAATACCGCTCCGATGGCACCCCACAGCTGTTCATCGACCGTGTCGGGAAAAGGCGTGCCCAATTCCCGAAGTATTTCGTCCTTGTAGAGCCGAGCGATGCGCGCCAGTTGCGGGGCATCGAGCTCAGTGTCCAGCTCAACGCCTGCCTCCTCCTTCGCGCCCTCTAGTATTTCCTCAAAAACCGAATGCGCCACGCCTAATACAACATTCGAGTACATCTGGATGAAGCGACGATAGCTGTCGTAGGCAAAGCGTTCGTCACCGGTCAGCCTGGCAAGCCCGGCCACGGTCTTTTCGGTCAATCCGAGGTTGAGAACCGTATCCATCATCCCCGGCATCGAAACCCGTGCTCCGGACCGCACCGAAACGAGGAGCGGGTTCGCCTCGTCGCCAAACGCGGCACCGGTGATCGCTCCGATCTGTGCCAAGGCAGCCTCGACCGCCGGCTTCAGATCTGCCGGGTAGCTCTGCTGATGCGTGTAGTAATACGTACAGACCTCAGTGGTGATGGTGAAGCCCGGAGGAACCGGCAAACCCAGATTACTCATTTCGGCAAGATTGGCTCCCTTGCCGCCCAAGAGGTTCTTCATCGCGGCCGCACCCTGCGCCCGTCCATCGCCAAAGGAATATACCCATTGCATCGTGTTCAATCCGGTTTGGTGGCTCGGCTCATAGAGCACGAAATCGCGGCCCTCATGTCAAACATGAAAAGGCGCATCTTTGATGCACCTCTCCGTGACGGCTGCCTTCAGGCCGTTCGGCAACCCCTGTCGCGGCCCTTTGGGTGGCCCTACAGCCTTCCCTACATGGGTCGACACAGCCAGGGCCTGCAACTTCTAACCTTCGATCCGCGAAAAGTCAGCGACTAGATGCAGCGTCGAGCGAAGACGCGATAGCAGAAGCAGACGGTTGCGGCGCAGCGCCGGATCATCGGCATTGACGGTGACCTTGTCGAAGAATGCATCCACCGGGCCACGCAGACGCGCCATCACGGCGATCGCCTCGATGAATCGCTCACGTCCGATTTCAGCGGCAATCAGCTCTCCGGCAGTGGCGAGATCGATGAACAGGCCTTCCTCTTCTGGTTGGACAAAGGCCTGCGGATCAGGAATTCCCGCATA
>JAGWRJ010000937.1 GCA_028869725.1 Alphaproteobacteria bacterium
ATCGCCAAGCTTCGCCGCGGGATTCAGAGCCTCAACAAGGAAGGACGCGAGCGGCTTCTGGAATCCTTCGACAAGGTGAACTCCAATTTCCGGGAGCTGTTCACCAAGCTGTTCGAGGGTGGCGAAGCCAAGCTGACCTTCACCGAATCGGACGATCCGCTGCAGGCCGGTCTTGAAATCTACGCCCGTCCTCCGGGTAAGAAACTGCAGTCGCTGGGTCTGCTTTCCGGCGGCGAACAAGCCCTGACAGCCATGGCCCTGATTTTCGCGGTGTTCCTGGTCAATCCGGCGCCTGTTTGCGTACTCGACGAAGTGGACGCTCCACTTGACGATGCCAATGTCGAACGTTTCTGCAACATGCTCGATGAGATGACGCGTCGAACCGAAACCCGTTTTTTGGTCATCACCCACCATGCGCTGACGATGTCACGTATGCATCGTCTCTTTGGGGTGACCATGGCCGAGCGCGGCGTCAGCCAGCTCGTATCAGTGAGCCTGGCCGAAGCCGAACGGGTGATCGCCGCCGAATAACGCAGGATGCGACACAATCGTGCCAGCGCATTTCGCCGCGGGCAAGTTTTGCTCACAAAATCAAATAGTTGTACAGAAATTCATGTTCTTGACAGCGTCGCGGGCCGTCCATATGTTCCGCGGGCCTTCCGACGAGCCGCGGAGGCCCGCTTACGCGCGCAATGCAGGCATCGGGGGGGCAGGCCAATGAGCGATCATCCTCCAGAGCCCGATGACTTGCGCGCACTCGGTGCCAGGCTCGACGACATGCGCCGGCGCGAGGGTGCCCAGAACCAGACAGCGTCTCCTTCGGCTTTGGGGATCGCCTACCGGTTCATGACGGAACTCGTAGTGGCGCTGCTCGTTGGTGGGGCGATCGGCTGGGGATTGGACCGTGTCTTCGGATCAAGGCCCATCCTCATGATTGTTTTTGTCGTATTGGGCGCCGCGGCGGGTATTCGCAATGTGGTGCTCGCAGCGAAAGACGTAAATAAGGCGAGTGGCGCGCAGACGCCCCCCGCCGTTGAGAATGATGAGGAGCGTTAGGCCCGTGCACGTGCATATGACTCCGCTGGAACAATTCCGGGTCGAACCGCTCTTTCCCCTGCATCTGGCGGGTTACAACATCGCTTTCACCAATCAGGCTGCGATCATGTGCGTGATCGTGGCACTGATGTCTGTGTTTCTGTTCCTTGCAGTGCGCAAGGGGCGACTGGTACCGACACGTTCCCAGTCGATCGCCGAGCTTGGCTATGAATTCGTAGCCAATATGATCGAATCGACTGCCGGCAAAGACGGGCTGCGATTTTTCCCATTTGTCTTCGCCATCTTCATGTTCGTGCTGTGCTCGAACTATTTCGGTCTCATTCCGGGAGTCTTCACAGTCACAAGCCAGATTGCGGTCAATTTCGGGCTGGCCTGCCTGGTAATGGCGGTGGTCATCTTTTTCGGGTTCATGTTTCACGGCATCAGTTTTCTGAAGCTGTTCGTCCCCGAAGCGCCCCTGATCCTGTTGCCGCTACTCATTCCGATCGAAATTATCTCTTTCTTCTTCCGTCCCATCAGTCTGTCCGTCCGTCTGTTCGCGAACATGCTGGCCGGTCACACGATGCTGAAGGTGTTCGGCGGTTTCGTCATTCTGCTCGGCACTGCAGGCGGTATCCTTTCGGTGCTGGCCGTTGGTCCGATGTTCATGATCATCGCCATCATGGCGCTCGAATTCCTCGTCGCGTTCCTACAGGCTTACGTGTTCGCGATGCTCACCTGCATTTATCTGAACGAATCCTTGCATCTTCACGGTCATCACTGAACCCATCAAAGGAGTTTCTGAAATGGATCTTGCAGCAGCAAAAATGATCGGCGCGGGCCTTGCCTGTATCGCCATCGGCGGCGCCGGCATCGGCATTGGCGACCTTTGGGGCAAGTACCTGGAAGGCTCGCTGCGTAATCCGTCGGCTGCCGCCTCCCAGTTTACTAACCTGCTGCTAGGCTTCGCGCTCGTGGAGGCAACCGGTCTCTATGCGCTGGTGATTGCCCTCATCATTCTGTTTGCCTTTTAAGCAATCATGACTTCACCGGGACAGACGGCGCACAGCATGGCGGTATCCGGACACACGGTCAGCGGAACGGTGGCGGCTCAAAAGCAGCCCGTCGCCTTTCCGCCCTTCGACACCACGACCTACCCGTCGCAGATTTTCTGGCTGACGGTCACCTTCGTGGTGCTGTTCGTCGCGATGTGGCAGCTCGGGGTAAAGCGGGTTGGGGGCAATATTATCGCCCGCAAACAGCGCATCGCCGCCGATCTGGAAGCGGCTGAAGCCCACCGTCGCAATGCCGAACAGGCAGCCGCCGAATATGAAGCTGCGCTCGCCGCTGCCCGTAACCGGGCCCACGCTCTGGCTGAGGAGAATCACAAACTCATCCAGAGCGAGGTCGATGGAGCCAAGGCCAAGGCCGATGCGGACGCCAAGGTAGCGACCGAAGAGGCCAAGGCACGTGTAGCCCAGCTTCAGGCAGACGCCGCGCAGCATATCAGAACGGTTGCGGGTGAAGCGGCTGGCGAGATCGTTGCACGCCTGATTGGGGTGGACATCCCCGAGCAGGAGCGGACCGCTGCCGTCAACCAGGTCAATCCGCGCTAGAAGGAGGACGGGGCCATGCCATTCTATCTTGACGCAGAGTTCTGGGTCGCCGTCGGCTTTGTGACGGTGATCGGTATTTTTCTGTACCGCCGGGTCCCAGCATTTGCCGGCCGGATGCTTGATGAGCGTGCCGCGAGGATCGACAGCGATCTGAACGAAGCACGCAAGTTGCGTGACGAAGCAGAGGCGCTCCTCGGCGAGTACAAGACGAAGGCGGCGCAGGCCGAGAGGGAAGCAGACGCGATACTTGCCGAGGCCCGGGCAGAAGCGTCCCGCTTTGCAGCCGAGGCGCGCGAGCAACTCAAGGCTCAGATCGAACGCCGTACCAAGCAGGCCCAGGAGAAGATTGCACAGGCCGAAGCGAGTGCGATGGCGGAGATCCGCGGACTGGCCGCCGACGTGGCCGCCGCGGCGGCTGAAAAGCTCATTGCCGCACGCATTGATGAGAACCGCGCCCGTGCATTGATTGCCGGTAGCCTGTCAGAACTCGCCGACAAGTTGAACTAAACGACCATCGTGCGCCTGGCAGGCAATCAAGACCTGCAACAGCCAGATGTGACAGGGGCGAACGGGCGTCGTTCCGCCCTGCCCCGGTGGGGCCGGGCCGAACTCTGCAACGCCCGGCACGAAGCAATGCCCCGACTTTAAAATGGCGCTGCGGATAGGTGATCGGGCGTACGCACGTGCCAGGGCGTGTTGGCGCCCCACGTCAGCTTAGGTTCTGCCGGAATAGGCTTGAGACGGCGTCAGGCTGCGCGAGCGAGCCGCAATCCGCGCGCTTCAAGGCTGTCGCGTATGAGGTCGATAGGCTGACGCCGGTCAATCAGGATTGAGGTCGCACTGCGAAGCCGTGACCGGATTTCGCTCTGCGCACCGCTGAAGTTAAGGAGCGGAGCGCAGGGCTGCACATCGATCGCACGCAAGGTTTCACACGCTGCACCATCCGCATCGAGAACGTCGTGATGATCCAACTCGATGTGGTAAAACGCGAGCGGTTCAGAATGAGCGCTGACGTCGAATACGATACTCATGCCGTTGACGAGATGGCCAACTGGAACCAAATGACCGTCGACATAAATCGCATGCGCGGCCGTAAGACACAGATCTGTGCTCGGGACATTATCGGCGAGCGCGCCACGCTTGACCCATACCGGCCTTAGATGGCCGAGCCATTCATGCTGTGAGCCGGTTGTGGCGACAGAAAAGCTGTCAATCGCCTTAATCGCGACGATGCCGCCAAAGCGCGTCGCGA
>JAGWRJ010000079.1 GCA_028869725.1 Alphaproteobacteria bacterium
AAACCAACCAGCCTCCACGATTCCCGGGGCGGTTCACTTACCCGCGCCCGACGGCCCTTTGATTCCGATGCGATCCCCTGCCTCGATGTTCAGATTGACCCCGGTAAAGAGTGGCGGCTGGCCGGCGTACCCGAATGCCACGTCCCTGCATTCAATCGGAAATATCCCATTGCGTCGTTGCAGGGAGCTGGTAACACTCATGGCCTCATTTCCAATGTGATCGGCACAAATCGCCAGGCCAGACAGCGACCGGTCCAGCCGACAGACGTACTCCTGAAGGGCAATCGCACTTTGCCCGAAGGTGTCGAACTGGTAAGCGAGCATCAATGCGATCACCATGACCACGCCTACCCCGGCTGGGGCGATTCGGCCTGACTTCGCGTCCACTCCGACGACCAGAGCAACAACCGCCACGAGCAGAAAGAGGAGTGTTCGCCTCGCAATCAGCGCGCGCTCGACTTCAAGCTGCCCCCGGAGATACAACCTCCGCTCCTCATGCAACAGCACATCCAATTTTTGACACTCATTCGCCTCTTCCCCCACCGCTTGAACCAGACCAATGTTCTTCAAGACATCCACCATGAAGGCGCCCACGGCGAAAGTAGCGCCCACAGCAACCCCGGCGAGAGCTGGCGCACGATTGAAACGGGAGTTCGCAGACATCCCGATGAAACACACAACCCAAACAGCAAAAACAACGCTCAATCGGTGATCGTACAGACCCAGCGCAATGGATGCAAAAATGGTCAAAGCAAGAAACCTCAGCAACGACGTTGCAAACTCCTGATAAACACCCCTGCAACACATCGAAGCGGTGGTAACCAGGACCTCAAGACCTCCCGCATGTGTCGACGTAAAAAACGTTCTGTCACCCTTGCCCAGCAGCAGCGTGAATGCCACCCGCTTACCAGCCACGCGAAGATCCTGCATCACGACCGCATTGCAAAACCCGGCAAGTGCCTGAAGCGTAGCCACTCCGAACCAAAGCAGCACAAAAGCTCCAAGCGCACCTGCGAGCGTCGGCCACGACTGATCAGTGCCCAGCGAATGAGCAAATATGGAAAGCAGCTTGCCTAGCGCCAAGGGCTGACAGACCAGCAGCGCTTGGCTGCCGATCGTCGCAAGCAGGCCGCCCGACAACCAACCCATCGACGTGCGCCCCAATACCTGTCGCAAAAACCATAGCATGCGACGCTGCGCATTCTTGCCCATCACAGGCTTCATCCCTCAAGGTAGCTTATACAAGCCGCTCCATCATGGCTGACTGCTTTCGTTGAAGGGGCTTGTGAAGGAAACCTCCACACGTCAACCATGATTTGCTCCTTGGTATTCTTCACGGAGCACGTCTGCGCCGCGTTGAATTAGTATGGTGCGCAATCAATCGAACGTCAACGCCGACGCACATGAAACCCTTTTTGGAGAAGGCCCAAAGGAAACGCCTCAGCAAGAATCCATACGATTTCCATTGTCGAGCCATGGGATTGGAAGGCATTTCTCGATTCGCCAAATATCCACGCCGGAGCACGGGTATTTGGCATCACCACGGAGCTTGTGATGAAACACGCAAGGGACACAGTCGCGTGGCTCGTCCCGCAAACAGCGTTGAAGCGGCTGATACGCTGCGTGGATCGGGCCAGGGTGGGCACAATGGCCACACGCAGAGTCCGATTGGCGCCCAAGCGCCGCTACGCGCTGGCGGATCTCATCGCCCAATGTGACCCTAGCGCGCCCGAGCCGGCGGAATTCGTCCAATGGGGTCAAACGCGCCCGATCGGACGGGAAGTGTGGTGAAACCAGCTTGTTTTTGCGGCGACATCGTCGGCGTGCCGATTGGCACGCACACAAGGGGCATGCACCCGTCGCAGGAGCTGGATATCAGAGCACCTTCTGCAGGGCCCGCAGGTTCGAAACCGCGCCGAAGGCCGTGATCGACGACGCCATGGGGCGCCTGGGGGCGCTGCTCGAATGAGCTCGCCGCCGGGAAGCGTCACGCCGCGATGAGCAGCCGCTGCAGCGCTTCGCGCAGCAGCGCCGGCAGGCTGACCGGGCGCGAATCGGCGCGGCGCACGAACACGTGCACCATGCGGGCCAGCGCGCAGGGCTGCGAGGGCTGCGCCGCGCGCGGGTCGAACAGGCCCAGGCGGTAGGTGACCGAGGAGTTGCCCAGGC
>JAGWRJ010000938.1 GCA_028869725.1 Alphaproteobacteria bacterium
CCTTAACGTCTTCAAAGACATCCCCTACGCGGTGCCGCCGGTTGGCCCGTTGCGCTGGCGCGCGCCCGAACCCTTGCCACGCTGGAGCGGAGTGCGTCTTTCCGATCATTTCGGGCCTGCCTGTTTCCAGCCGGTGGCACCTGCAGGCGTCTACACCGACGCACCCATGCATATGAGCGAGAACTGCCTCAGCCTGAACATCTGGGCGCCACCTCATGCGCACAAGATGCCGGTGATGGTATGGATCTATGGCGGCGCCCTCGTTGGTGGCTACAGCGCAGATCCTCTCTATGACGGCTCCGTGCTCGCGCATCACGGCATCATCGTCGTCACCATCAACTACCGTCTCGGCGTCCTCGGCTGGCTTGCCCATCCTGAACTCAGTGCCGAGTCGCCGCTGCACATTTCCGGCAATTACGGTCTGCTCGACCAGATTCTGGCGCTGAAGTGGGTAAAAAGGAATATCGCCGCCTTTGGTGGCGATCCCGACAATGTCACCATTGCCGGTGAATCTGCGGGCGGGCTCAGCGTCATGTATCTGATGGCCTCGCCGGATGCGCGTGGCCTCTTCAACAAGGCGATTGCCGAAAGCGCCTACATGGTGTCAACGCCCGATCTCACCCGAAGCCGCCACGGCATGATGTCTGCAGAAGACGCAGGCCTGCTTCTTGCCAAAAAACTTCATGCTCCCAACATTGCCGCGCTGCGGGCCATGACCGCCTCGACCCTTACCGCTGCCGCCGGCGCTGTGGGCTTCATGCCTCTTGGTACCGTCGACGGCCACGTCCTGCCTGCCCAGATCACCCGCATTTTCGAAACCGGCAAGGCTGCGAAAGTACCAATCCTTGTGGGCTTCAATAGCGGCGAAATCCGCTCCTTGCGTATCCTTGCACCCAAACCGGTGGCAAGCGCTGCGCTCTATACCAAGATCATACGCGCCCGCTATGGCGATCTTGCAGACGCTTTCCTCAAGCTCTATCCGGCCGAACCGATGCAGGCGAGCATTCTCAGGACCACGCGCGATGCACTCTATGGCTGGACTGCCGAAAAGCTGGCGCGCGATCAGACACGACAGGGTGAGCCGTCGTTTCTGTATTTTTGGGATCATGGCTATCCGGCCGAGGACGAGGCTGGGCTGCATGGCTTTCATGCCAGTGAACTGCCTTTCGTGTTCGGCAACCTCAACAGTACGCCACCCCTGTGGCCGCGCATTCCCGACACAAAGGCGCAGAAGACGCTGTCGCGCCAGATGGTCGCCTACTGGGCCAATTTCGTGCGCACTGCAAAGCCGGGAGGCAGCGATGGCGCGCCCAACTGGCCGGCCTATGGCAAGGATGCGTCCTATCTTGATGTTGGCGCCACGCCCAGCGTCAAAACCCATCTCATGCCGGGCATGTACCGGTTCAATCAGCAGGTGGTGTGCCGGCGGTATGTAAGCAAGACGCAAGCCTGGAACTGGAATGTGGGTCTTGCCGCACCGGTGCTGCCACCACCAACTCCCAAATGTCCCTGACAGAAGCCCACAACGCGTGCCGGCGTGCGCGCGCACGAAGGTACGTTGGACCCGCAGGAGGAATTCATGAGCCTATCCGACTTTCGCCTCACTGCTGATGATTTCGGGCAGTTCGGTCAGGGCCTCGAACGGCCTGAATGTGTCGTGATCGATGACGAGGGGATCTGGACCTCGGATCTGCGGGGCGGCATCGCGCGCGTGCTCGAACATGCCGGTCCCCAGATCGTGGGCTCAGGTATTGGCGAACCGAACGGCTTCAGCCGGCGTGCGGATGGTAGCTTCGTGGTCGCGGGTATTGGCGATGGCAAAGTTCATCTCGTTCTGTCCGATGGACGCACCCGCACGCTTCTGGCGCGCTATGACGGCATGGCCTTGGGCGCAGTCAACTATGCCTGCGCGGACGGACCAGACCGCATCTGGGTTTCGGTCATGACGCGCAAAGCGCATTGGTCGCAGGCGCTGCGCGCGCAGGAGCCGGACGGCTACATCCTGCGCCTTAACGGTGATGGCAAAAGCGCCGAGGTTGTGGCCGATGGCCTTGACCTGACCAACGAGGTCAAGCTCTCGCCGCAGGGTACCCATCTTTACGCAGTCGAAACCCTGGGCGGGCGCATCGTCCGCTTTGCCATCCGTGCCGATGGCAGTCTGGGTGACAAGGAGAGCGTGGGCCCGAGCAGCCTCGGCCGTGGCGCCCTGCCTGACGGCTTCAGCTTTGACCGGCACGGCAACATCTGGGTGACGATGATCAGCGAGAACGGACTTCTCGTGATCGACACCAGGGGCGATGTCCATCGCATCTATCGCGATGCCAACGAGGCAGCACTTGCGACACTGGCCGACGGCATCGAAACCCGAACCGGCAGCGTCGACCATCTTGTGGCCTGCGCAGAGGTGAATGGCCCCTTGCGACTTCCCACCAGTCTCGCCTTTGGCGGTGCTGATGGCCGCACCTGCTTTGTCGGCAGTCTCGGCCTCTCCCATCTGGCCACGTTTCGCCTGCCGCCCGAACTTGGCTGAGGCGCACTGACGTGGGGCGCCCCTGAAAGGAGTTTGTCATGGTCGAGACGGGCCTCACCAAACGCAGGTTTCTCAAGGTTTCGGCTGCGGGCGCGGCGCTGGGGCTCATGGGCACGCAGGCGGGCGCCGACCCACACACGACGCGTACCGGGCCCAGCGTCATGACCATCGATGCGGGCTGGCAGTTCCGTGATGCTGAAGAGGGACCCTGGCGCCCGGCGCACGTGCCCGGCACGGTTCACACCGACCTTCTGGCCAATGGCGTGATTTCAGATCCTTTCTACGGCATGAACGAGCTCCATCTGCAATGGATCGACAAGCGTGCCTGGGACTACCGCACCGAGCTTGTTCTTGATGCGCAGCTGCTTGCCCATGACCATATCGAGCTCGAATTCTCCGGGCTCGACACCTACGCCGATGTCTATCTCAATGATGCGCTGCTCCTGCGCGCTGACAATATGTTCCGCACCTGGAGCGCCGACATAAAACCCCATGCCCGCATCGGCACAAACGAACTGCGTGTTCACTTCAAGTCGCCCATCGCAGAAGGTTTGAAACGGCTCGCCGGGCTGGGCTTTGATCCGCCAGCGGTCGATGACTGGAGCGAGATTGGCGGGATCGGCCACAAGAAGCTGAGCATGCTGACGCGCAAGGCGCCCTATCATTATGGCTGGGACTGGGGCCCGCGCTTTGTCACCTCGGGCATCTGGCGGCCGGTACGGCTGCGCGCCTGGAACACGTGCCGCATCGTTGATCTTACCATCGTGCAGGACCGGCTGACGAAGGACGAGGCTCAGCTCACCGCCTGGTTCGAGATCTTGGCTGATGCCGACGGTCCGGCGCAGCTTGCCGTGACCTGCGCGGACGAAGCGGGAGTTGGCGGAAAGACACAGATCGCGCTCAAAGAGGGGCTTCATCGCTACCAGCTCTCTTTCGTCGTGCCAGCGCCCAGGCTGTGGTGGACGAACGGTCTGGGCAGGCCAGATCTCTATCGCTTCCACGGCACGCTCAGCACCCAAACGGTACAGGACAGCAGGTCGCTACGTATCGGCCTTAGAACCCTGAAGCTGACGCGGAAGGCGGATGCACATGGCGAAAGCTTCTTCATCGAGCTGAACGGCGTACCGGTGTTCATGAAGGGCGCCAATCACATCCCCAATGACAGTTTCCTGCCGCGGGTGAGCCGTGAGATCTATGCCCGCGAAATAGCAGCTGCCGCATATGCCCACATGAACATGATCCGGGTGTGGGGCGGAGGGGTATACGAAGACGACGCCTTTTATGATCTGTGCGATGAACGGGGCATTCTGGTCTGGCAGGAGTTCATCTTCGCCTGCACGATGTATCCGGGCGATGCGCATTTTCTCGACAATGTGCGTCAGGAGGCCGTGGACAATATCCGGCGCCTGCGCAACCACGCCTGTCTGGCGCTTTGGGTCGGCAACAATGAAATCGACACCGCCTGGCAGAATGACGTGCCCGATGGTGGCTGGGGCTGGAAGCAGAAATACACCGAAGCTGAACGCAAGGCACTGTGGAACGCCTACGAGGAGATCTTCTATCGCATCCTGCCCGAGGCCCTGGCGACGCACGATGCAGGACGGTTTTACTGGCCATCCTCTCCGCTTGCGGCGTGGAACGGCCAGGAGAAGGTCCGTCACGCCAATCTGGCGACGCCCACCCAGTCGGGCGACATTCATTACTGGGGCGTATGGTGGGGCGAGTTGCCCTTCTCGAGCTATCGCACGTCGATTGGCCGCTTCATGTCGGAATACGGGTTTCAGTCCTTTCCCGAATACAAAACCGTCGCGGCGTATGCAGGACCTGGGGAACACAGCATCTATTCCCCGGTGATGAAGGACCATCAGCGCTCCTATATCGGAAACGGAACGATCACCACTTACATGGCCCGCGACTATGTGGTGCCGAAGGATTTCCGCCAGTTCCTCTATGTCGGCCAGGTCCTGCAGGGTGACGGCGTGCGCGTGGCGATGGAGGCCCATCGCATGCACAAGCCCTATTGCATGGGCACGCTGTTCTGGCAGCTCAATGACTGCTGGCCGGTCGCCTCCTGGAGCAGTATCGACTATTATGGCCGCTGGAAGGCGCTGCAGTATTTTGCGCGCAAATCCTACGCACCTGTCCTTGTCAGTTCGTGGACAGATGACGGGATCGTCAAGGTCGGCGTAGTCAGCGACCTTCTTGACGATCAGGCAGCGTCCTTACGCCTGCGTCTTCTCGATTTTGACGGCCAATTGCTCAGGGACGAAACGATCTCGTTCCTGCTTGCCGCAAACAGCGCCGCCACCGCCTGCGAGCGTCCCATTGCCGGTCTCATCGCCAGCGCCGACCCGAAAAAGCTCCTGCTTCAGGCGACACTCCTGCGTCGTGACCGGGTTCTGGCCGAGGACATTCTTTATTTTCGTCCGCCCAAAGAGCTCGCGCTGCCCGCGCCCACCATTACCTGGCAGGCTCACCCCACCCGCACGGGCTTTGTCCTCTCACTGTCGTCCACAAAGCTGGCAAAGAACCTTTATCTCAGCCTTGCCGACAGCGATGCCCAGTTCAGTGACAATTATTTCGATCTCCTGCCTGGAGTGACCAGACAGATTGAAGTTCGCCCTGTGCGCAGGCTGAGCGCGGCGAGGCTCTCCCGGGAGCTGACCATGATGCACATGGAAGAGATCAACCGCGCGGGCTGAAGAGCGGCCTCAGCGGTGATAGGGCACAAGCAGAAGCGTCTTTTGGACCACGACGACAAGCGGCGTGCCCGGCGCTACGGTGATGGTGGGCGCCACGTTGATGCTTTTATGGACCAGCTCCTGGCCGCTCTGATTGGCACTTGATTGCACTGACTGGCGCAGGGCCTGTGCAAGGAGGCTGTCGCCAAGACCTAGTCCCTGCTGGGCGGCAATCCCAATGAAGCTGGAGAGCGTCGCGCCTTTGAGGAGCGTGAGCAGGTGATCATCGACGCCTCCGGAAAGTCCGACATAGCCGCGCTGATCGCTGGCCGGAAGCTTGTCCAAGCGGAGCATGGCCCCATTGGGCAGGACGATGCGCGAGAAGACGACGCGCACCCGGTTTTGTCCGAAGGCGATGTGATTGTCATAGCTGCCGATGAGGCGCGCGCCCTGCGGCAGGAGCAGGTGGGTGCCCGTGACGCTGTCATAGACGTTGCGGGTGAGTTGGGCGAGAACGGGGCCGGGCAGATCCGAATTCAGGCCGGTGATGAGACTTGCCGTGATGATCGTGCCTGGCAACAGCGCATAGAACGAGGTGCCCCTCAGCCCTGTCGCGTCAACGCCGGTTTCGCTGCCAGCAGTGACCCGTGCGCGGGCCTTCTTCGGGCGGCCCACGCCCTCCACGCGGGTAAAGAACACACCCGCATCCCGGGCACGTTCGGCATCTTCTGCAGCCTTACGGGCCTGCGCATCGGACGGGACAGGACGCAAAGCGTCCTGCCCGGCAGGAGACCAGGGCCGGGACAACGTCCGCGGCCTGTGTACAGGTGGTGGTGACGGCACGAGATGGGTAATGGTCTGGCGAATGCGGTCATAACTCGATGGCAGGTCTTCGAGTACCGCAGGGCGCGACGACGGGCGCACGCTCTGGGCGCTGTCCGGCTTGCGCCTGCCCGCCGCCCGGTTGTGAAAGCCGCGGCCGATCAGAAACACCAGACTAAGACCTGCAATCACGCTGACACTGACGACGAGCGGACGCTTCAGGCGGGTCACCGGACGCGGTGCCGCACGCAGGCGCAGAGCCGGAGAGTCCGGTTCGTGACTGTCGCGGGTCATGGCTAGAACCAGCTGTCTGATCTGCGTGGGGGAAGATGACTACCACGCCGCACGATCCGCACGACGCGTTGCCGGGCGCTGCCAAAGCGCAGCTCGGCGGCACGGAAGAGGTGATCGACGATATAGAAACGGCCCTGTACCCGGTAGTTGACGAGGCGTGTTTTTGCGGTGCGGCTCAACACAAACAAAGGTGGCGCAGTACCGTCACTGAAGTGCCGGGCAAACTGGATATAGACTTTGTGGCCATCATCGAAGACGCGCACGGGACGCCAGGGGGTGTGGGCACCACGGATCTGATAGCGAAAATGAAGTCCTGCGAGGCGGGCCTTGGGGATCTCGTCAGAGGATGGCACCGCAGATCCCGCAACAAGCTGCGCGGGATAGCGCCAGGAGACGGCGAGCATCGCGGTATGGTGGGTGCTTGCCAGCAGCAGATGGTAGACATGGCGGTTGGTGAGGATGACAAGGTCGGTGGTGAGGCCGGCGACAAACGGCTTGATGAGGATATGAACTTCGCGTGCGCGCCCTGCACCGCTCGTCGTTTTGCCGATGGTCCAGCGCACCGTGTCACCCGCCGAGATTGCCGACACGGTCTCGCCAGGTTGAAGTGCAAGATCACTCACCTCACCCGGCGCTGCATAAAGTCGGTACAGCGCGTCCGGCAGATAGGGATAGATCACCTCTGCCTCGCGAAAGAACCCGGTGCGCGGGCCTATTTGTGCCTGCCTGTTGGCCTTGGCAACGACGGGAAGAGGAGCTTGTGATGGCGGCGGCGGTGGCACAGGCAGCACCGGCCCCACGACGCGCGGATGGGCCGCAAGGTGCCTTGGAGCTTGCGGCACTGCACGCACACGGCGCGCCCGCGTGAAGCCGGCGCCACCAGGCGCACGCGTGAGCGTGGCGTCCTTCGTCGCGCAGCTGCACAGGATGAGGGCGCACAGCGCCGGAACGAGGCATCTTGAGATCATCGCGCACTCCTTGAAGATCCCTGGCCCGGTTCTAAGTCGCGGGACCAGTGAATGTCGTCGACATAAAGGCCAAGTGGATTCTTGCGCAGTACATCGAGTGTCCGGGGTGGCTTGAGGACAACCGAGAGGATCCCGGTCCAGTGCTCACGGGCAATGAGACTGTCATGGGCGAAGATCTCTTCCACCCATCGCACCTGAAAGGACGCATCCGAAATCCGCACCACATCCTTGACCTGTACCGAGATGGTGCGCACACCGATCCGGGCGAAGGGATTGTGCCGTCGCGCATAGATCGACAGCAGCGCCGCGCCCCGGTTTGTCACCGCTGCATAGGCATTGAGCCAGTTCCGCCGGACCACAACGGGATCGCTTGAAAGCGAGCGCACCTCACGGATGAAGCGCGCGAGGAAGTACCCGATCTGCGCGTCATTGGGACGATAGTGCTGAATGGCGGGCGCGACCTCGACCACGCCACCGTGACGGGCGACTTCAACCACATACGGCACCACCCGGCTCTGCCCGATGAGCGCTACAAGACCTCCTCCCAAAAGTGCGGACACGGCCACCGAGGAGAGCGCAATCAGCCGCCAGTTGCGCGCCTGCACACGTGCGGTCCCGATGCGCTCATCCCAGAGCTGGGCCGCCTTCTGATAGGGGGTGACCGGCTCTTCCGTCGTGCCGTAGCGCTGAAGCGTACGCCGGAACATCACCTGCCCTCCTCGCCCAGGTGGGGCATTGCGCCGCCCGTCGCACCATCTCCGGCGCGCAGCGCCTGGCCCAAAGCTGCCACCTGCGCATGGCGGCGGTGCTGGCTGCGCAGCTGTACGGCCCAGGCCGGTGCTGCGCTCTGGGCTCGCGCCGACGGCGCCGAGGACGAGGACGGCGAAGCATGCGTGCGCGGCAGCACGGTCTCGCCCGAACCTGACTTGGTGGCCGGCATTGCCATGGCGCCACCGCGGCTTTCTTTGCGTGCGCCTTCACTGAGCGTCGCAGCACTGCGCATGGCAGCAAGGCCTGTTGCACTCACCGCCCGCACGGTGGCCACCGCCGCCCCGCCCATCAGCATGCCCGTACCGGCGGCCGCTCCCACCGTTCCCACCATGGCTCCCGCACCTAGCTGGGGGCCGGCAGAGACGAGGCCACTTGCGATCGAGGGCCCGAAGATGCCAAGGCCGAGTAGCGCGAGCGCGGCGAGGACCAGGCTCATGGCATCGGCGAGTGCCGGATCATGGCCATTGAGCGCCTGGATGAAAGCGGAGAAGAAATTCGAGCCGATGGCGACGATCACGGCAAGAACCATGACCTTGACACCGCTCGCCACGACATTGCCCAGTACCCGCTCGGCCAGAAACGCGGTCTTGTTCCAGAAGGCGAAGGGAACAAGGACAAAGCCCGCCAGCGTGGTGAGCTTGAATTCCAGGACGGTGATGAACAGCTGGACCGCGAGCACAAAGAACGCCAGCACGACGATGAACCAGGCGCCAACGAGCACTATGATGGTCACAATGTGGTTGAAGACGGTGGTAAAGCCCATCAGCTTGCCGGCTTCGACGAGCAGGGGAAAGGCGGCGGTAAAGCCGACACCGGCAAGTTTGCCGGGCCGCAGGAGGTCCGCGGGCTGAAGCGTGTTCTGCGTCGCATCCAGACCCAGCCGGGAAAAGGAATCATAGATGATCGCCGACAGATCCGCGAAGTGTCCGATGATGTAGGCAAAGGCTCCGACATACAGAACCTTTCTGACAAGGCGAGCAAGAATCTGCGTGTCGCTGTCCATGCTCCAGAACAGGGCCGCAAGTGTCACGTCGAGCGAGATCAGAAGCGTAGAGAGTGTCGCCACATC